>JACCXN010000091.1 GCA_013696965.1 Bacteroidota bacterium
AATCCCTATGGGCCACTTCATGCCTTCTCAAGTCTTCCATAATTTTTCCTTCTTCTGATGACATGCCACTATATGGTGTAGCAATAATCTGAGTATAAAAGGCCGCTTCCAATTGCTCAAGCGCATATGCATAATTAAGGACTCCTATGTCACCGCTTCCTAGGTCTACACCTTTATTTGCCCCAGGCAACTCTGGCTGATCCTTTCTACAGCCGGGAAAAAGTATGGAAGAAAAGAGTACTCCTGCACCTATGGCTGAGTATTTTAAAAACTCCCTCCTGTGATTATCTGGGATTTCTTCCAAAGCCTCACTATTTTTAGTCGTGTTTGTTTTCATAATTTAACTGGTTTATATTTGATTTTATATTAAGTTTCCCAAGGGGGTTTATGATTTTTGTTTTACTATTCTATTAAAGTTAAGACTTTATTTTTTAAATTCAAAATTCAAACTTTTAAAACAATAACCCATTCATCTTCTACACGTTATCACCTTTGCCATTGCTCATTATTTTAGAATTAATTGCTTAGTTATTTTTCCTTTTTCAGTTTCAATTTCAAGAATATAATGGCCAGCTGCAAGCCCTTGTAAATCAATATTGATAACAGCGCCAATTCCGAATGTTTTTTCCGCTTCCAAAACTACCTGGCCATTAAATGAAATGATTTTTAATTTGCCTTTTAAAGCCTCATCTGCTAAATATGTTAGGCTAAATAATCCATCAGAAGGGTTTGGAAAAACCTTGAATGCAGAGTCCAGCATTCGTAAATAATCTTCAGTGCAACGGCCCCCCCCCGTCAAACAGCGGGGCAGGCATTGCGACTTGCTAATGTTTCCCCGCTTTTCAACGGGCGCATAAGGGACTTCCACCCTCTGAAAAAAAAAGATCGCATCTTTTGATTGGTTTCGATAAATAAATTTGTATTTTTTGATTTTTTATTGACCTTTCAAATGTGTGTGCACTTGCAACATGCAGGGCACACACATTGGCTTATAGTAAAGCGGGCAGACGAGCAAGGCTTGTCTGTTTTTTCAGCAGCAGACAATTAATTTTAGGCAAGCCTCATGCAAGTTCATCACTTTTAATTTACATTTGTTCGTGCAGAAAGGAAAGTGCTGTTAATCCAGTTCTACTTTCCCTTTGCAGAAAAATAATGTCTATCTATAACAGGACAAAATGAACAATATGAAAAGAAATTTTCTAATACTATTGCTTGGACTTATGACCATAGCGACAAAAGCCCAAAATACTTATTTCCCGCCAATGACCGGTTCCGATTGGGATACCATCAGTCCTGCCTCTTTAGGTTGGTGTGAGGATAAAATAGATACACTTTATGGTTTTTTAAACCAAAGAGAAACAAAAGCTTTTATTGTTTTAAAAGATGGTAAAATTGCTCTTGAAAAATATTTCGGGACTTTTACTCAAGACAGCTTATGGCACTGGGCCTCGGCAAGTAAAAGCTTTACAGCTTTTCTTGCAGGTATAGCCCAACAGGAGGGTTATTTTTCCATAGATGATACAACTTCTGATTATTTGGATACAGGATGGACTGCCTGTGCTCCTGAAAAAGAAGAAAAAATAACCATTCGCCATCAGCTTACTATGACCACAGGATTAGACCAGGGTGTACCTGTTGAAGGCTGCACAATAGATACCTGCTTACAGTATCTGACTGACGCAGGTACAAATTGGGCATACCACAATGCACCTTATTACCTGATTCAAAAAATCATTGATACTACTACTGGAAACTTTAATGCATACGCTAATGCTAAAATCAGAAGCCAAATTGGCATGAATGGAGGCTTTTTTTCTTTTGGTGATGGCAAGATTAATTATAGCAATGCGAGGAGTATGGCTCGCTTTGGTTTGCTTGTTTTAAATAAAGGAAATTGGAATAGCAATCAAATTATGACTGATAGCGTTTATTTCAATCAGATGGTAAATGCCTCTACTTCTCTGAATCCATTTTACGGTTATTTATGGTGGTTAAATGATATGAATCCTGCCATAGCCCCTCCCGTTCCGCTTACTCAGCCTTTTTTTCCAAACGCCCCTACAGATGCAATTGTTGCACTGGGTAAAAATGGCCAGTTAATAAATATAGCCCCAAGCCAGAATTTAGTTTTTATTAGAATGGGAGAACTTCCCACAGATTTGAGCAATACTCCCGGGTCCTTTAATGACAGTATTTGGATTAAATTAAATGATATAATGTGTAACACTATATCCATTAACTATACTTCTTTTGATACTTTTAAGATGACTGTTTATCCAAATCCTGCAAATTCTATCATAAGTATAAAAACAAACCAAAAAATAGAAAGCATACGTATTTACAATATGACGGGAAACTTAGTAGCGATAGACCAAACGCCCGACCAAACACAATTTACTTTGCCAGACACTTTAACCAGTGGAATTTACTTGCTTAAAATTGACACAGAATCAGGAATTATTACACGAAAAATAATAATTGGAAAGTAGTGCAGCCACTAAACATTTTGTCCACCTGACCCAAAAATCAGAAGGCGAAGAAATTTATGGCAAAGCAACTTGAAACGCTAATATTTTCCATGCATCAAAAACCGCTGGATCAACAAAAAGAAATTCTTTAAACATAGGGATGAACTTATGGTAGAAAAATGATGTTACAATCCCATAATATCAACCATAATCTAAAATGGATGGCCTTAGGTTGATATTATTTCTAAAATTCAAAGATATCTATCATTAAAAGGGAAAGAAAATCAGTCCTCATTTAAATTTGCTAAAGCAAATTTATAATACCATTTTTGCTTTTATATTCTGTTCAGGATCCACTCTAACAGTGTTTTAGTAAAAAATGAGGATATAATAATAGATCAATGAAAAAATATAACCATGGCAACACTGGAAAAAAAATAAGTAAATCTATAATGATTGTTTTTCTTTTATTCATTTCATTAACTTTCTATGGATGTAAAAAGGAACCGGAGGAAACAAAATTTTTAATGCAAGGTACTTGGGAATTTTCCCATGCAAGAGATGAAAATGATGATTACATAAAATCTGAGATTAACTTTCCCGCTTCAGCGATACAAATAACTGAATACAATACAATAACAGGACCTCAGGGACCATTTTTAATGTACATTGCCAATGGTGATAAAAACTGGGAAGATGCAATGTTAAAATTTGAAGAAGTGTTTGATTATAAAAACTTCCAATACAATACCAGCAATCTTAATATTGAAAGTGGAACTCCTGATAGGTTTACTTTAGAACTTAAATTAAAGGCAGCAAATGCAAACGGAAGCCTTACTGATTTACTTTCAATTTTAGGTATAACTAATGAATGGCTGCAACCGGTGATATATCTAAATTTATTGATGTAAAAGTTGAATTCCCGAGGGAAAACCAAGGTAAAAATCAAAAAAACATCATGTTATGGACAGTCGATAATGCAACTACTGCTGCCTACACTTATCAAAACAGTCAGGGAGAATTTAAAACATGGCAAGGTTGGCCGGCTCATCAACTAACCAAAAGCAAATTCATTTTTTTTAAGCGCACGGAGGAAATTAATGAAATAGTAGAAGAAAAGATGTGACCAATATGAGAGGGAAGAAACTCTTAATATTCTGGCTTCTTTGAAATACATTTGACTTATAAAAAGCCAAAGCAATAGCATTTTATCCCCCAATCCATTTCAAGTTAATTAATTTTTAATTTCTTCAAAAAATCTCCCTTTCTCCTGGTTGATACCTCTATTTGAGAACCATCGATCATTTGTGCAAAGCCTCCATCAATTTTCAGAAACTTTTTTACATGTTTTAAATTAATGAGATTGGCGTGGTGAATCCTGTAAAAATTATAATTGCTGAGCACTTGTTCCAATTCTTTTAGGGGCTTAGTTGATAAAATTGAGCTTCCATTTGTCAGAAAAATCTCTGCATTGTTAGCCCTCGCTTTACAATAAATGATTTCAGCTACATTTACAAACTCGATTTCTTTATTGCCCCAAATAGCTATTCTATGATCATCTTCGGGTAGGTTTAAATTTTCAATAAAATTATTTATCCTGTTTCCGAAATTAACTGTGTTTTTTAATTTGCTTACTGCATCAATGAGTTCTTCCTTGTTAATTGGTTTTAAAAGAAAATCAATAGCCGAACTTTTTGCCGCCTGAAGTGCATAGCGTTCATGAGCTGTGGTAAATATCACTTTAAAATTAATTTTATCAAGATCTTTCAAGAGTGAAAAGGAATTACCTCCTGGCAATTCGACATCAATAAACACCACCTCCGGCGCCTCCTTTATTATAACTCTTTTTCCATCACTAATTGAATTGGCAGTACCCACAATTTCAATTTCGGGACAAAATTTTCCAATTAAAAGTTCTAATGTTTCAAGACATTGCAATTCATCTTCAATAATTACTGTTTTGAATCTTCTCATTATTCCGGTATTAATAGTTTTACAAGGGTTCCTAAAGGTCTGTTTTGTTCATCTTTTAAATCTATAATGGATAAATTTATTTTTCTTTCCGAGTAAATATTTGAGCTTATAATCCGATCATGAATTAGATTTATTCCATATGATTTAAACTTCTTCAGATCCTGATTTAATTGTTGAGACTTTTCCCTTCCTATTCCATTATCAGCAATGGTTAAGCAAACATTAGAATCTGGATTTTTTGATACAATAATCTCTAGGTTTTTATCTCCTTCTTTGTGACTTAAACCATGCCATATTGCGTTTTCTATAAATGGCTGAATTAGCATAGGAGGAATATCTATTTCAGCAACATTTATACCTGTTTGAATTTCGATTGTGTATTTAAATCCTTGTGCAAATCTAAGGGTCTCCAGTTCTATATAAAACCGTGCTGTTTCCAATTCCTGTTCCAGGGAAATTACATTTTCTGAGGAACTAGCCAGCACTGTTCTTAACAATTTTGAAAACCTTGTAATATATGCCTCAGCTGCATCATTTTTATTCTTCAAAATAAGATTTTGAACAGTTCCCAAACAGTTGAAAATAAAGTGTGGGTTTAACTGTGCACGCAAAGCTCTTAATTCTATTTCCGCCAACTTTTTTTCATATTCATATTTTCTTTTAATCTTATATCTGTAACGTTTATTCTGATATCTGAAAACATAAAAGGTAAGGCCAGCAATTATGAGAGCTATTAATACTTTAAACCACCATAAATCCCAAAAAGGAGGCATTACATAAAAGGGAAATTTTGCTGAAGAATTAAGGGCATTGGTTCCAATGGACAAAACAGCAACTTCAAATAAATACTTTCCGGGGGGTAAATGGGAAAACTGAAGTGAACTGTTGTTTGTTGTTCTCCATTTTGAATTTAATCCCAGAAGTCTATATAGATATTTTGTATTGTTGGGATCAATATAAGTGAGTGCTTCGAATTCGATTTCAATAAAATTTTCCTTATAACTTAATTCCAATGGAATTTCACCTGGAATATACGTGGAATCAACGGTAAATATTTTTTTTATAAATATGGGCGCAACAATTTTTTTTTTAAAAAGCTCCTGTGGGTTATGATAAGAAAGGCCTTCATTTGTGGCAACCCATAACTTATCATTGCAAAAAGCAATAGAGTTTATTTCATTATCAATTAATCCATGCCTTTTGGTAAAACTATTAACGGTGTATTTTCCCTTCTCAATAACTATTCGGCTTAATCCCCTGTTTGTTCCCACCCAAACATTTCCGTCATTATCAATTGCAAGCGATTTGCAAATACTGCTCTGCAGACCTGTTGAGATTTTTATATTTTTAATATCTCCGTTTTTCCATATGCCTAATCCCGCGCCTTTTGTTGCCAGACAAACACTTCCATCTTTTAGTATTAAAATATCATCAATGCGATTTTTAAAAAAAGGGTGTTTATTTCCCAGATAAATTAAGCTATCCTTTTCATATTTCCATAGTCCATCGAGTGAACCAATAAATATTTCATTGTTTATACCCGTTTTCAACACCAGTGGTCTTTTAACCAACCGAATTGTGTCGCAAATTTTCAATTCCGAACTACAAATTTTATATAAACAACCGTGCGAGCTCATCCATATATCACCATGATTATCCTCTGTTACGCCAGTCCATGAGAAGCTTCCGAAAGGATTTTTTATTATTTTTTTCGATTCTGGATTGTAAATAAAGGAGTTTAAAGATATACCAAACCAAACATTGGTTTTAGAATCTACAAATATTGATGTTGCCGTATTGCCTACTTTATTGGGTAAAAAATTTATTTCTTCAAAATAGTTCTGTTTAGCCCCGAATCCTCCCACTTCTGTTGCTACTCCAAAAATCAGGGAATCCTTGAAAGATGCTATTTTTACATTTTTCAAAGGCTTATCATTTTCAGAAATATTTGAAATCTGAGATTCTGAAATATAATAAACTCCTTGTTCGAGTGTTGAAAACCAATAACCTCCTTCATTATCTTGGAAAACCATTGTTACGGACTTCCCCTTTAAAAATTGCTTTACAAACTTAGAATTTACATGATTTCCTTCATACAAATAAACCCCATTAAGAAAAGTACCGAACCAACACCTGTCTTTTTTATCAGTATAAACACTAATAGGTTCGTATGGTAATGTTCCTTGATCTAGTTCTCCAGATTCCAGATTAAAAAAAATGCGCTTATTGAAATTATAAAACACCCCTTGTTTTTTGGAATCTATTGCAAAACCCATATTGGACCTGGTGAAATTAGTGTTAGGCAATTCTTTACTAATCACTTTTCCTTTCCAATCAATGTTGAATTTTATTTGCGTTGTATCAAAATCAGCTCCAAGTCTCCTGCCACAAATAAAAGAATTTTCAATTTCCTTTATGTAATACCCTTGTGGAGTATACATTATCTTACAATCAAAAATTTTACTTTTCAGATTTAGTTTAAACAGGTTATGGTTTGTACCGAGCCAGATATTATCAAGACTATCAATAACTATGTGTTTTAAAAACTGGTTCTGAATAAATAGGCTAAGTTCTCCATTTGGAAATATCTTTTTTATTTCACCTTTTTCATAATAGGATAAATTGCCCGAATAACTTAGAAACCAAATCCTGCCCTTTTTATCTTCATATAAATTAAAAATGGTATTGTCAGCCAGGCCATCTGAGGTTGTATAATTTTCAAACTGATGGCCATTGTATTTACTTACTCCGGCATCTCCTGCAATCCAAATATATCCTTTTGAATCCTGTAACACAGCATAGGTTTCAGAACTGGGCAGGCCATTTCTTACACTGAAATTCCTGTAATTAAGTTCTTGGGCATACAATCCCCCATTGTACAAGACATGGAATGATAATAACAATATTAAACTTAATCTGGACAATAAAATACGGAATTTGGTCGACAAAAGTAATCTTTAATTGCACTTATTCTAATTTTTGCAGCACTTGTGAATCAAACATTGGCAGTTATGCTTTTTTTAATCTTTCTGAAAGTTATACAGATACTTTTGTTTTCAGTACAATCGAGAACTTATTTAAGATATTCTTGCACGGACAATAATAAATTGTGTAAAAAATGTGCATTCTTCTAAAATTCCGACTCGTTGTTTTTTTGTTACACAAATTCAAGTTAAAAAGCAACAATGAACACCAATTTCCTGGCATTATTAATATCTAAAACAGAAAAATAATTATCGATTTTAAGCAAAGAATCTAAAAATATTATTTTCAATAATTGATTTAATAGTGAAGGGAATTATTGTCATAAAGTAGGATTAGGTCCAATTTTAATAAATGAATTTGTTAGAAAAACTGTATTAAAAAAAGGTTTAAACCACATTTATAATAGGTATATTATATTTTACTCTTCCAAATAATTAAAAGTCAAAAATGCACTACGAGAATTACACTAACTTATTATCTTGGTTTTTAGATGGACGAATTTAAAAAAGAGATGGACGAATTTAAAAAAGAAATTATAACGTACATTAAAGAAAATGTTAAAACTTTGGAAGAAGAACATTTAATTAAATTACCAATCGTGCAACTGGTAATTATAAAAACAGGAATCGAATTAGAAATAGAATTGAAAAATATAAAGTAGGGTTAATCAAGCTTTATATATTTTTGTACTTTACTTTATCTAACTAACTGCTTCTGAAAATCCATTGATTGCAAATTTTTGTCATTACTTCCATAAAACCTTCCTCTTGTATAAATAAGCATAAGTTATTTAAGTATTTTAAGGGCTGTTTTTAAAATAATTTTAATATCTGTAATTAAACCTGGAGAATTTATGTATTTAAGGTTTAAAGAAAGCTTTTCGGGCATTATTTTATTGATGTAATATTCATCCGGATTTTCTACCGCTGCTAGAAGCTCATTTTCATTTGAAAATTCAATGGAAGCATAATCAGTAATCCCTGGCTTTACTAAGAGTACACGTAACTGATCCTGAGAATATAAATCAACATATTTCCTTACTTCCGGCCTGGGGCCTACCAGGCTCATTTGGCCTAAAAACACATTTAATAACTGGGGAAACTCATCTAACTTATATTTTCTCAGCCAATATCCAGCATTAGTTATTCTACTGTCTTTTGCTCCTACTGTTAAAAGTCCCTTTTTATCCGCTCCAGTAGACATTGTCCGAAATTTGAATAATTTAAAATCCTTACCGTTTTTACCCACTCTTGTCTGTAAATAAAAGATCCCTCCTTTTGAATCAAAAACAATCCAGAGAGAAATAATGAGGAATGCAGGCAAAAGAAAAATCAAGCCTAACAAAGATAAAACAATATCAAATAATCTTTTTTGCATTGCTTAAGCCTCAACTATTTCCATAACAGATTCAACAGCTCCTATAACCGCATTGATAACAGTATTTATATTATCATCTGACAAATCATAATAAACAGGTAAAGAAATTTCTCTTGAGTAATTGTTCAGGGAAACAGGGTAATTACTCATGTCATAGCCGAGGGAGGCATAAAAACTCATTTTGGGAACAGGAATAAAGTGAACGTTCACAGAAACATCTTTATCAAATATTTTTTGAATAATTAAATCCCGTTGTTCCTCTGAAACACCTTTTATTCGAAGTGGAAAAAGATGAAAGCTGGAAGTTTTTTCATTTGTTTGAAAAACCGGAAGCTCAGCCCAACTATGCATAGCTAGCTTTGCAGCATATTTATTAAATATTTGCTTTCGTTTTACTAGCGTGTCATCTTTATACCTATCTATTTCAATGAGCCCAATAGCAGCACAAATATCAGTCATGTTGCATTTATAACCGGCAGTAACAACATCATAGCGCCAGTTTCCTTTTTGGGTTTTGGCAAGGGCATCCTTGTTTTGTCCGTGAAGGGAAACAATACATAACTCCTTGTAAATTTCTTCATTATCAAATGGAGCTGGGAAGTTTAAGGCAATTGCACCTCCTTCTGCAGTGGTAAGGTTTTTAACAGCATGAAATGAAAAAGCAGAAACATCGGTTAAATTTCCAGCTACTTTTCCCTTATAAATAGCACCAAAGGAATGGGCAGCATCGGAAAGAACCATAATTCTACCTAATTTCTGTTGATTTTCACCTTTTGGAGCAAATATTTTTTGGATTTCATTCTCTTGAACAAGTTGATTTATTTGTTCATAATCACAAGGTAATCCGGCAAAATCAACAGGCATAATTACTTTTGTTTTTTCATTGATGGCTTGTCTTATCTCATTAACAGAAATATTAAAATCATCTTTATTTACATCCACAAATACAGGTTTAGCACCACAATGAATTACAACGTTTGCAGTAGCGCAATAAGTGTATGCAGGAAGAATAACCTCATCACCCTCTCCTACTCCATACCATCTGAGCATTAATTCAAGCCCTGCCGTTGCTGAATTAAGGGCAACTGTAGCTTTATGACCACAATATGCAGTTATGGATTTTTCAAACTGCTTGGTTCTTGGCCCGGTAGTAATCCAACCTGATTTAAGGGCGGCTGTTACTTCGTCAATTATTTTCTGGTCAATTCTTGGAGGCGAGAATGGGATCATTGTTACTTTGATTTAGGGAAAAAATGAAAATGCTGTTAAAGAAAGTGAAAAATATAACTCCAGCTTGCCTTTCAAGCATAGATTCGAATAAAAAATTAACGGCTACAAAAATAATAAATGCGCCATAAAGAATAAATTGATTTTTGTACGAAAAATAAAATGGAAAAATAAAACATAAAATAAGCACAGAAAATCCAAAGATCCCTAATGCAATAAAAGTATTCAAATATTGATTGTGAGAATTCAGCTTATGCTCATATTCAGTAGTCATTTCCATTTCTTTATACTTCTCAAGCATTTTATCTTTGGCATCACCAGTTCCAACACCTATCCAAAAATTGTTTTTTATAATTTCAATGGCAGCTTTCCATACTAATATTCTGCTACCTGTTCCATCAGTGCTTGTTTTTACTATTTCATTCTCACTGTTTCTTCCCTTTAATGCATCTGTTATTACAGATAATTGGGGTATCCTTACTGTAAAAAGTGGAGTGAAATAAATATTTAATGTAAAAAACAAACCAATTAAAAATCCAAACATCAAAACAACATGCTTAATTCCCTTTTTTTTAAGCAGGTTTCTTGAAAAATAAACCAAAAATAAAAGTAAACCAATCCAGCCGGCTTTAGAACTTAATAAAAGAATAAATACAATTAATAGAACAATTAATGCATACCAATTCCAATTTAATTTCAAGGCATTTGTGTTTACTAAATGAAATAGTGCTGCCAATGCAAAAACACTATACATTGCAATATAACTGGGATGAAAGAACACAGATAATTGTTCATAATAAAAATAACTTGCTCCCAAATCATAAGGAACTCCATATAAATCAACATAAACTGGTTTTAAAAAACGGTAAGCAGCCCAGGCAAAACAAGCAAAAGCATTTACAGCGCAACCATATATAAAAAATTTCAAATACCTATTCATGTTGTTCTTAAATGTATTAGAATAGGGAGAAAAAATAAGCGGAAATGCTAAAAAGGACAATTTAGTTTCAATTGTTTCGAACCCAAACTGCAAATTATCTGAGTAAAGCATACCTATGAGATATAAAACAAAAAACAAAACCATCATTAATAAGGGAATGTTTTGTATGTTATGTTTAAAACCTTGGATAATTAATTTAGGATTGCTTAACCAATTAATAGCTAATAAAATTACAACGGGAACAACGATATAGGGATTAGCAGGGATTAAAAAAGCCAATAATCCTGTAAGAAACAGATGTGTTTTTTCATTGAATTTTGGAGAAATCATTTTCAATGGCCTATTGCCTGGCTGGCAGGAATAAATGATTTATCATAATAATTTTCAAAACTTACTCCTTCCAGAAGTAATTTTTTATCTATGTTTTTGGTATCACCTACAATTTTTCCAGGATTGCCTACTATAACAGAATAGTCTGGAAAGTTACCTCTTACAATACTACCTGCGCCAATAATGCATCCTTTTCCAATTGTTGTTCCAGCCAATATTACACAAGAAGTCCCAATAAAAGTATAGGCGCCAATTTCAACTGGTCCGCTTATATATCCGGGTCTATCATTGGCAGGAACCTCAATGTATTTTTCTCCTAGCAATCGAATGGAATTCTCACTACTGTGTGTATAAATACAGGAATGAGATGCTATGTGAACTCCTTGCCCGATATTAATTCCCCCAATTCCATCAAGCAAACAAAAGTGCCCAATCCAAACATTATTATTTATGCTGATATTACCTTTATTGATGAGTTTAACAGAGGAGCTGATACGGGTTTTATTGAAGAACTTTTTTTCCTTAGTATTAAAAAAACCATAGACCATAAACGGTTTTTTAAAAAAAGCCAATGCATTTAAAACTAATGAAATAAAAATACCAAGAGGTGATAAATAAATCTTCCTAAACATGTTTCAAATTTATTTTATTGCAAATATACTTATAATAAAGCTTAGCATTTTCGGGAGTATAATTAAAAGAGGCTTTGCGAGAATTGTCTTTAAATCTGATTAAATCATCCTTATTCAAAGAAAGGTGAAGAACAAAGTTTGCAATTGCCTGGGGATTATTTCCGTTGAATATTTCACCACATTTATGCATAGCTATTAAAGTCCCCAATTCAGAATCAGCTGAGGCAAGGGCTAAAATTGCAGAACCTGCTGCCAGCATATAATATGTTTTACTAGGAACTGAAATATTTTCTGCCCCCTGGCTAAGGGTTACTACTCCAATATCAGCACAGCCTAAAGAAAAAGGCAGCACTTCTTTTTCCTGGTAGGGTAAAAGCAAAACATTTTCTAGTTTTTTTTCTTTAACAATCTGGCTTATTTTGACTTTTTTTACTCCATCGCCAATTATTACAAAGTGAATATTGGCATTGTTTTTTAAAATTTCAGCTGAATCAATTATTGATTCAATGTTATGGGTTAAACCTAAATTACCTGAATACATTATTACCAATTTTTCAGTTAATTTATGCTCTATGGCAAAAGGATTATCTTTTTTTGGAATAGGTTTTAGAAAATCAGATTTTACCCAGTTTGGAATAATAACTATTTCCTTTTTTGTGTATTTTTGAATAGCATCAGCTATATGTTGCCCTAGTGTAAAAATGGTTTCCGCATTATTAAAACACTTTATATTCATATTTTTCCATATCCTGATCAATAGGGAAGATTCTTTCGATACGCCAAAATTCACCAATACATCCGGGTAAAGATCCCATATTACCAAATGATATTTTTGATTTCGTATTTTTTTAAAAAAAAGACCGATAAAAACAATAAAAGGTGGTGTTGTAACCAAAATCAATTCATTTTTCCTGCTTGAAAAAAGTACGTAAAAAAAAGAATAAACTGTAAAAACTGACCAGGTAAACAAACGCTTGAAGCTGGAAGTACTGTTGTATTTTATTAAAGAAGTAAGTTTTACCTTTTGATCTAAAGCATCGTAATTGCTTTCTACAACGCCAGTTATTAAATGTACATCTGCCCCTTGCCGGGAAAAATTATTTACAATGTCAATTGATAATTGTCTGGTAACCTGAACAATATATATGTATTTTGCCGAACTCATATATTTACTATCAATAGCACTAAATTATTTATCCGCATTATTTGCAATCAGTTTTTTTGTATTAAAAACATTGTAGCGGTAAACCATTTTTATTAAATATTTAATTTTGTTTTTTAATCCTTTGCTTTTAATTAAAGCAAACTCTTGTAATGGTATGTTAAAACCAGGATCCATCAGTTTAACAACATTTTCATTGTCGCTCAACTCTTTAATATAAGGAACATACAGATTGTTAACTACAGGCATTGTAGGATGCCTCCAGCCCAGATCAACGATATCGTTTTTAAAAAAACGAACATGGTGAAAATGGTAAAAAACAGCTTCAAATTTTGAATTATCTTTCTTATGAATAAAGGTAATAATATTTGCTTTTCTTGAAACAAACGGGTATTGCTCAACATTCCATGATGCCAGGCCTCCGCCTAGATGTTGCAACACATGAACTCCTTTAAATCGTGTTGTCCAGTCATCCAAGTATTTCTGATCTCCGAATTTTCCATCTTCATATCTATCGTAACACCATTCAATACAAGCATTGCTCCACCATCTTAGGGCTTCCATGCCATATTCATCATTCAAAAAAGTAATAAACTGTACACAGTAAATTCCTGAAGTGGAAATTCTGTTAAACTTAGGTGGATAACGGTGTTCTGTTATCAATATAGAATTATTCCCCATTTCTTGAATTAAAATTTTGGGGTCCTGATAAAAATAAAGATCAGCATCAAGGTATGTACAGTGCGATACATTATACTTTTCAATAACATATAGAATTGTTGAAGAAGTACATGTCCAGCAGTATTCTGCTTTTGTTCTTGTAGGTTTTACTGCAAGTAATCTGTCATTTTCAAAATCTGCAAGAGGAATAATTGTTGCCTTTTCAAGTTTTAATTTGTTTAAAATATTAAAACTATTATCATCAAAAGCGAAAATATATAAATGAAAATCACCACATGATTTTTCCAATGATCTATACATTGTTAAACCACGCGTGAGGTAAAAAGAATCGAATAATGTACAGAAATTAAGCATGGATGTTATGTATAATATAAGTCAGAAACAAAATAATGGTTTTTTTTACTAAAATACTTAATGCAACATTTCTATAACAATTTAGCTTTCCAATCTTTAATACTAAATTGGCATCTTTTGTTTTTTAAAATCACCTTTTGAAAAAAACTTTTCTATAAAACAATAAAGAAGAATAAAAAAATATCTGCTTCCCATTTCCTTAATTTTAAGTTTTGACTGACCATATTTTCTGTTAGTCCAGGAATTTGCCATAATTTCATAAGAATAACCTCTAATAATCGCCTTAAGGGGTAATTCAACTGTTAAATTAAAATGAGGAGACAAAATAGGTTTAATCCCCAGAATAACTTCTTTTTTATAAAGTTTAAATGCATTTGTGGTATCATTGTAACTAATATTCATAACAATACCAATAATTCTATTCGCTATCCGATTAATTATTTTTTTTACTAAAGGATAATCAATAACCTTTCCCCCCCTGCTCCATCTGGTGCCAAAAACACAATCCACATCTTTCTCTAACATGGTGGTGTAAAATTTAATCAAATCATATGGAGAATCAGATAAGTCAGCCATCATTATAGCAACACAATCTCCATTAAACCTTTCTAAGCCATATTTGATTGCATTTCCAAAACCGTTAGGTCCAGGATTGGTAAAATACTTAACAGTTAATGGATACTTAAAGCATAATTCTTCCAATTTTTTTTCCGTGCAGTCTTTTGAATTATCATTTACAATTAAGATTTCGTGATCAATTTTGATATTAATTAAAGCTGCTTCAATAGCATCAATTGTTTCTGTAATTGATTCTTCTTCATTATAAGCTGGAATAATAATACTTAACTTCATTGAATTAATTTTTATATAATAATTAAAAATACTTATGATCTAAATTTTCAATTGTAGATGAACCGTTAATTTCTTCTAACAATTTATTGATGTTAGAAGAAAAATTTAATATTTTTTCTTCAGAATCAATAATTTCAATAATTACTTGCGAATTAAGAGACGAATCTAAAGTATTACCGGCTTTTGTAACAGAATTAGTTTCAAAATTCTCAACATTTTTACGAATGAAAATCTTATCAATTTTATGTTCATTGGCAATATTAATAATCATTTCCAACAAAGGTTTATTATTATATTTATCTGTTTCTTTAATAAAAATCTGAAGTAATTTACTTTTTAACTCCATTCTCATATTCACGTAAAATTCTGAATAGAACAATGGATATAAACTAAACAATATTAAGTATCCTAAAACATAAAAAGCATCGTGGTTTTCATTGTAAGACGAGCCTTCAAGCGAAAAAAAATGAAAACTACCTGCAATTATTGAATACCAACCTAATATTCTTGCAAAATGAGGATTCACAAAACCAAAAACGACAATGGAAACAATAATTCCGATATTCATTCTATCTAAGCTACCAGCCAAAAGTAAAATGTCAACAAACAGAACTAACAAAAACAATGACATTGCTACAATATTTATTTTTTTATATATAAATTGAAAACTCCACAATAAAATAGCTGCATAAACAAGAATATTTTTAAATACTAGCCATTTTACAGGAAATAAATTTTTAGCAAAAATCCAAACTGATGCATGCGAAGGATCTACTCCGATGTTAGAATCCATTCTTGTTAACATCATATAAAGCACATTAGGTAAAAATGGAATGAACCAAATAATCGAAAAAAACAAGGTTAATAATGAAAAATAACAACCTTTAATTATTAAAGGACGATTAATTTTGAAAATGTTTCCGGGCTCTTCTAATAGAAAAAAGAGACAAACCGGAAAAACAAATACTCCCAAACCTTTATATGCAATTGAACATCCCATAAAAATAGCACTCAAAAATATTTTTTTATCTTTTGCAAAATAAATTGCAAGCAACATAAATAATATTTGCAGTCCTTTATCTTCAGGTAATATAGTACCCCAAAATAAAAGCGTTGGAGAAAGAGCACCAATTCCTAACATAAGAATCATATTTAACAATGATTTTTTAAGGTGCCAAAACTTAAGTAAAAAAAGTACAATTAAAGATGATAGTATAGAATCGAAAAATGCAAAAACAATTCGATAAGCAACCGGATCTCCATTGAATATTTTTTCAATTGCGCCAAAAAACAATAAAGAAAGGGGCAAATTACCACTTGAATAAAAATCCCACACCTCCTGTGATTGAGAAACATATTCAACAAAAGCTACATCATCCAGTCGCAATAAATTACGTAACTCCTTTCCATCATTAAAATCGTATGGATTAATTCCGTGACTTATTAGCTGGCCGCCATCTCTGTATATACTCAGATCAATAAAGTTGTTTTGTTCAGGAAATGAGTATATAAAATGCAATCTGATCAAAAATGCAGCAATAAAGGTAAATAAGAGGAAAACTTTCCTATTAGAATATAATTGTCGAACTATCAGCATAATTATTTAAAAAATTCAATAATTTTATCAATTAATAAATCAACTTTTTTTCCTTTTTTATTTGAACCCAATTTTAAAAAAAATCAAGATGATCTGCTAAAATATATTACTGTTTCAAAAATTCCTCCGTGATTTTCATTCTTTTTAAATTCATAGAATTGATTTTTATTTAATAATTCTTTAAACTTATTAATTATGCTTTTATCAGGATCCATATTACCTTTATTTATTTGCAGCTGTATTTGTTGAATATTATTTAACAAATTATCCGAAAATAATCCAAGCAAGCTATAATATTCATTCATATCAAGATTAACTTTTAATCCAATCAAATTTTCAGAAAGATTCTTTTGTCTTATAAAACCTTCAAGACTGGCAACATTTTTAACAATAGGATTACTTTCATTAAACAAAACAAATTCAAACTTTTTCCTTTGTAAAAAATGTTTAATATTATAATAAAATTTATTTAATTTTTCCTTTTCATCAGCTATTTCAACTATCATAATTTTGTCAAAAGCCAGATCGACTGCGTTGCTTTTATAAATTTCAGAATTAGTTATCAATTTATTCACTTCCTTATGAATGGTTATCTCATTGAATTTTCCTTTTTTTGCCATCTCGGCAATCACTTCATGTAATGGGAAGCCCTTATATTTATCAGATTCTCTAATAAAAATCCGAAATAACTTTTCTTTAAGATTAGATTGTATCCATTTATAAAATCCAGAATAAAATAAGGGATATGAACTGAATAATAAAAGATAAGATAAAGCATACATCGCATCGTGCTCTTCATTATAAACAGAAGGATCAGCAAACAAAAGCAAACTTCCAGCAATAATTGAATACCATCCGAGTATTTGTGCAAAATGAGAATTCACAAGCCCGAAAGCAATTATAGAAATTATAATTCCAATATTCATTTCAGCAAGATCATAGTGCAACGGCAAAATAGCTGAGCCAAGAATCAGAACAAAAATTGACATCATCATAATATCAATTTTTTTATAAATAAATTGATAAGACCAAATTAGTGCAATACAAACAATTATCAGATCTTTTAAAATAATCCAAGAGTTTGGAAATAATTGTTTCATAAAAATCCATATTGATGCATGTTCCGGTTCTGTGACATGGTTTGAAACTAATCCTGATTGGATAATATACATAACATCCGGATAAAAAGGAACAAACCAAATGCAAGAAATTAATAAGGTTAGTATAGTATATTTGTACCCTTGGATAAGATCATGCCTGTCAGTCCTAAAAATATTGTTCGGAGTATTGATAATTAAATAAAAGCAAATTGGAAAAATAAACATTCCGACTTTCATGAATGCGATGGAACATCCAAGAAAAATTGCACTATTAATCCATTTTTTACCTCTTGCAAAATAAATAGCTAAGATCATTAATAATATTCCAAGCCCTGCATCAGCAGGAATAATAGTTCCCCACAACAAGAGTGTTGGAGAAAAGACACCCATCCCTAATATTAAAAGGAGGTTTAAAAATGTCTGTTTTATTAGCCAAAATTGCAATAGAAACAGCACGATGAGTGCTGATAATATAGCATCAACAAATGCAAAAATAATTCTATAAGATTCTAAATCTCCGGTTGTTATTTTACTTATTACACTATAGTAGATTAAGGTAAGAGGAGATCTTTTTGTGACATGAAAGTTCCATTTTTCAATATATCCATCAATTATAGCGTTATAAGAACTAAGATCAAGACGAATTTTGTCTCGCATTTCACTTCCTTCATTATAATTATATGGGTTTATTCTATATTTTACAAGCTGTCCGCCATCGATATTAAAATTCAGATCAATTGATCTTGTTTCACTTACAGGAGTATCTAAATAAAATAGTCTAACAGAGAAAGCAACAATAAATGAGAAAATAACAAGAAATAATTTTTTTCTTTTCAAAAACGAATTTAATAATTTATTCATAATTATTATTTTAAATCTTGATATCCATCTTCCATAATGCAATGAGAATTATGGAAAGTTATAATACAAAATATAAACTAAGCTGTTCCTGGTCGCATTTTTAATCTTTTTTCAAAAAATTTTTTGGTGAAGTTTTACAAGAAAATATCACTTCATCAAAATCACCGTAGCCATGTTTAATTTTCTTACATTCAAAAAAATAATTCTTGTTTAACAATTCGTTAATTTGACTGAATTTAATCCTATTAAAATACATGTCATCATTATGATTTTCCAGTTGAATATACTTAATTTTGGCTTCTGACTTATCTAAAAAAAGTCCTTCCAAACAATAATATTCATGCCCTTCTGTGTCAATTTTTAAAACATCTATATTTTCATTGAATCCGCACATCTTAATAAATTCAGACAAAGTGGTTACATTTACTGAATAACTCTTTGTAATAATTGCATCTTTATCAACACCTAATATTTTAGCTTTTTTCTTCAGGTATTCCGAATTCATGTTTAGTTCTTCAAACGAGGAAGTATAATCCAGTACATTTTCAAAAAACAACTTATCACCTACTTTATCTGATATTCCAAAATTGAAAATTTTAATATTTGCATTACCAGAATATTTTTTAACTAGTAATGAAAAAAGTTCGGGATTTGGTTCAATAGCATAAATCTTACATTCTGGATTTATTGTCAAAAAGAAATCAATACTTTGCCCCTTATTTGCACCAACATCTATTACAATATTTATTTTTTCACTCTTTTTATAGAAATCCCTCATTAGCCTTTCGAAAAATAATTTTTCGTTTAAATCAATGAGTATTTTTATCAACCCAATTCTTACATCTTTAAATTTCATTTTATTTTTTATTTTACTCGCTGCTGCATGTTGTTGAACATTTCTATTAAGGTTGTTTCTAAATTAAACTTGTAATTCCAATTCGGATAGTGTTCTTTAAATTTAGTTACATCGCTAATATACCAAATATGATCCCCAATGCGATTTTCATTGGCATAACTATATTTCATTTTATTCCCACTGATTTTTTCACACAACTCAATACCCTCTAACATACTGCAATTTGAAAATCTTCCTCCTCCAGCATTATAAACCTCTCCCGCTCTTGGATTTTGATAAAATTCCAAAAACATACTTACTAAGTCATAACTATGTATATTATCTCTTACCTGTTTACCTTCATATCCAAAAATAGTATAATGGTTTTCGGATATAGCGCATTTCATGAGATAAGACAAAAAGCCATGTAATTGTGCACCTGAATGGTTAGGGCCTGTCAAGCATCCTCCTCTGAAAACACCAGTTTTTATTCCAAAGTATTTACCGTACTCTTGCACCATTATATCAGCAGCAACCTTGCTTGCCCCAAAAACAGAGTGTTTTGTATTGTCAATGCTCATATTTTCATCAATTCCATGCTTAAAATAAATGTGATCCTGCGCTATTTCCCATCTTTTATCTAATTCAATTAAGGGTAAATAATTGGGAGTATCACCGTAAACTTTATTTGTTGATGTAAATATAAAAACTGCATCAGGACAATTTATTCTGCACAATTCCAGCATATTAAGTGTTCCCGTGGCATTCACCCCAAAATCAGTAAGAGGTTCTTTTGCTGCCCAATCATGACTTGGTTGAGCAGCAGTATGAATAATAAGTTTAATCTCATTACTATATTCTTTAAATATTTTTTCCAATGATATATAATCACGTATATCAATATTATGTGTAATGAAATTTGAAAATTTTTCCTTTAATCTCAATTTATTCCACTCTGTGGAACTTTCTGTTCCGAAAAAATAAGAACGAAGATTATTGTCAATTCCAATAATTAAGTCGAATTTATTCGCAAAAAACTCAACTGATTCTCCACCAATGAGGCCAGAAGAGCCGGTAATTAAAGCTATCTTCATTGTTAATTTAGTATTTTTTTTAAGTTTGTTTCATTCGCATTAATCCATTCAAAAACGTCTATTAAAATTTCTTTTGCCGATATTTCAGGTTTCCATCCTGAAACAGAAGTTATTTTTGAATTGTCAGTTATATATAATGGAATATCAGCGATTCTATTTTCTGCTATACTTTTGATCTTAATATTATTTCCTGTTATTTCTTCACACAAAGATGTTAATTCTCTCAAGGACACGCTAATGTTTTCACCTCCTCCAACATTATAAATTTCTTTATTATATTTATCAATGTCATTCATTTGAATTTTAATTAACTTATATAAATCTGAAACATGAATAATATCGCGCAGTTGTTTACCTTCTCCACCAAATCCGATATAGGATAATTCCTTTTTCCAATAATGTTTTGCCAGCCAAAGCACCACTACTCCCTGGTCAATTTTACCCATTTGCCATGGCCCCGTTATAACACCACACCGATTAATAACAGATTTGAGTCCATAAAATTCAGCATACTCCTGAATAAACTGTTCCGAAGATAATTTGCTTGTACCATAAAAGGATCTAAATCCATTTATTGGAAACTTTTCATTAATGCCATTTTTTGAAACCCCAGGAATATTTTGATTGTTTAATATATTAAATCTCGTTTCTCCGTTTTCATATAAAATCTCATTAAGACTTGATACTGGATAAATTCTACTGGTTGATAAAAAAATAAAATTTGCTTTATGTTTGACGGCAAAATTTAAACAGTTTATTGTTCCTAGTAAATTAGTATTAATTACATAGTCAGTTGTTGAATTAATTCCAGATAATACGGAAGGTTCCGCTGCAGCCTCAATCAAAGTCGAAATTTCACCTATTTCATTAAAATCCTCTTTATTTCGGATATCTCCATGCATAAACTCAACACCTATTTCCCTGAGCCTTGAAATATTTAATTCAGAACCCATTCTTTTAAGATTGTCAAAAGCAATTATTCGAGTATCCGGATAATCTCTTTTAAAATTAATGGCAAGGTTAGATCCAACAAAGCCGCACCCTCCTGTTATTAAAATAGTCTTCATATTTGTGTATTTAAGCTATGGATATTGCAAAATTAGTTCAAACTAAAACTTATTCATTACTTCCACTACTTTTTGAACATCTTCTTTACTATGAAAAAATGATATGGGCAAACTTAATGTTGTATTATGGATCTCTTCACTAATCGGAAATTTTTGCTCAGCAAACAGATTCTTCAATGCCACCTGGTTATTAGGAGAAACAGGATAATGAATTTCAGTTTTAATATTATTTTCCAATAAATATTCTTTCAATTCATTGCGCCTGGAATGCCGTATGCAGAAAATATGGTATACATCAAAATAATCCGTATGAACCACAGGTTTAATAAAATCCGATTTCAATTCATTTAAATAAATCGAGGCTAGTTGTCGCTTATGCTCGTTTATTTCATTCAGGCGTTTTAATTTAACTGAAAGAAAAGCAGCCTGAACTTCATCCAAACGAGAATTATAACCAACCAACTCGTTGTAATACTTCTTATCTGAGCCATAATTTCTCAATCTCCGTATAATTCCGGCTAATTTATTATCATTACAAACGATAGCACCTGCATCACCAAGAGCTCCTAAATTTTTTGTTGGATAAAAACTGAAAGCTCCAAATTCACCGAACGTACCGGTATGTTTATTTTTATATGTTGCACCATGAGATTGTGCACAATCTTCAATCAGCTTAAGGTCATATTTTTTACACAAAGCAATAATAGGATCCATATCGCATGATTTGCCATACAAATGAACTACAACAATTGCTTTTGTTTTTTTTGTAATACTTGCCTCTATTTTTGTTGGATCTATGTTATAAGTTTCAATAGAAGGCTCAACAAGCACAGGTTTCATATTGTTTTGCAGAACACTTATTATCGTTGCAATATAGGTGTTGGAGGGTACTATTATTTCACTCTGAGGTTCAAAATTAAATGCGGCAATGGACAGTGTAATAGCATCAAGGCCAGAGGCAACACCAATGCAATTTGAAATTGAATTATAGGCGGCAAATTCCTGTTCGAATTTTTTTACATTTTCGCCCAAAACATACCAGCCAGAATTTAATACAGTTGCAAAACTCGAAGCAAATTCCTTATGGAATGATGCGTTTAGCAATGCCAGGCTTTCATATTCAATCATTGTACTTGTCATATATATAATCGTTTTGTTCGAAATATTCTGATGCCAGAACCATTAGTATTGCATCAGCTGAAAAACTATGCATTTGATGCCAATCCTCTGGCTGAAGAATTAAACATTTATCCGGAGAGTCCAGCAAAAATTCTTCTTTCTTTTCATTATTATCGTTAAAAATGGTGCAGCTACCTTTAATGCAAACGGCAGCTTGTATTGTCTTTACATGGCGGTGGCCACCTCGTATTGACTCATCAACTCCATAAATGTAAAAAATACGTTTTATATCAAAAGGAATAACCCTTTCAATTACTGTAAGATTACCACGTTTATCTGTAAAAGTCTTTAAGTTTAATACAAAGGCCATAGAAAGAAAATGTTTAAAATTGTATGAATTTTATTCTCCTTTAAACTTCATTTTTAATTTTAAAAAAGAAAGTTTTAAATTCTGCATTGTTAATGTTTATTGTCTCTTCCGATTTATTGTCAAATATCAGATCATAATATTTTAAAAAATAATTCAAAAGCTTCTGCTCATTTAAAATCCAACATGCATATTTTGCCTGGTAGATATTTTTGGGAACAGTTTGAATTGTAATCCTGTCATTACCTTTAACAAGTAAAGGGGCACGGTTAATTACAATAAATTCTATTTTTTTTGAAACCAAATAATCAATAAACTCATAAGGTTTTTCTAAATATTGCAAAACGGATGAAAGTAATAAAACATCAATCTTATAACTAGCCATACAGTTTTCAACATCATAAAAAAAATGCAGTTGATCATCTGCAAAGGTTTTTTGACCCTCCTTAACAAAATGGGCTTGTTCAACTATGCACCAATTAAAATCAATACTGCCTTTAAAAAAATTTCTATTTTGATAATAACTGCTGCCTAATGAGCCACCAAAATCTAACACATTAATTTTGTTTTTATTTTTATTTTTTAAGGCAACATAAGATAAAGCGGATAAAAGGGGGAAGGAGTAATGAATTTTATCAAAAATAACTGAATCTCTCTCAAAAACTGCTTCGCCATTTTTCACTTTTAATAATGCATTTTTTACCTTAGTAAATATAATGTCAGTATCATAACCAGAGGATTTATCCTTTGCTTCTTTCCATGAGGAAAAATTGCCTGTCCATCCATAAAATAAACCTGTAATCTTTTTTAAAAAAAATGGTGGGATGAAATCCTTTAACATTGAGCTTTTTATTTAATCCTTTTTATAAATGAAAAACTATTCAGCAACTTTAAGCAATTTTGCAGGATTACCCACATATATACCATTTTCCTTTAGCACCGTTTTCTTTGTAACAACTGTTCCCATTCCAATCACACAATTTTCAGGCAGCGTTAATCTTGGGTGAACAATGGCACTTAGAAATACTTTAGAGCCCCTTAAAGCTGTTACATGACCTCCTAAAATCCCATTGCATCTAACTTGTACATTATCATTTACTATGCAATCATGTCCTGCATGTGCATTTTTTAACCACAATGTATCATTATTTATCGTGGTTGGATTAACTGTTCCGCTATCAATGGTAACTTGCTTTGTAAAACGATTGTTGTTTCCAATGATTACGCCTTTTTTTTCCTGATCAAAAAACTTAATGCTTTCACCTACATCTCCTATAATACAGTGGGAACCTATATGATTATTATTTCCCAAAACTACATTTTCTTCCAGTATTGAATATGCGCCAATAAAATTCCCTATCCCCATCTTTACTGAAGGATGAATTAAAGCTGATTGGTGTATTTGGTTTCCAGGAAAAGTCAGTTTTTCGGTTATCATATTCTTAAATCTTCAAATAATTAATTTTACTAATTGTTACAAACATCATCATTATAATTTACTTCTTAAAGCATTATCGATGATTTTTACCCTGTTTTCAATGGTATGGTCTCTTAATGTTCTCTGTTGTCCAGCTTTGGCTATCTTTTGGGCTTCCAGGGGATTATTTAACAACCATTTTACCTTATCTATACATTCTTCAACTGATTTGTAAGTAACAATTTCCTTATCTAAGTCGAATAAATCAGATAAATTTTCTTTCCAATCTGTAACCAGGCAAGTTCCAATTCCGGTAGCTTCAAACAATCTTACATTTCCTGCACATTTTTTTGCTATGTCTCCATGGATATTAAAACAGAGTTTTGAATTAGAAAGCATTTTATACATATCCATTCCAAAAACCGGTGGCCTGATAGCATGAATCAATTTCTTAGAATAATATTTTATTTGAGTATCACCGTGCTTTTTATATTTGTTCAAAACCGGGATACCATCTACCAGGAAGCTGCAATTAATATTGTTCAATAAATTTACTGTTAAATTCATTCCTTGTTTAAGGAGTATCCTGCTGCGCTTTTCTATATTACCATAAATAGTCATATCGATGCCTGAATCAATAATACTTTCGATATATTCGATCCTGGTTTTATGAAGGCCATACCCGGTCAAAAGTGAGCCTGTAAATACAAAATCTGTTTCAGGAAAATTGTTTGCGATTGTCCCTGTTTTGTCAAGAATTGAATGATCAAAAGAATGATATACAAGTTGGGTAGTTACACCCATTTCAGTAAGTTCATTTGCTGTACAAGGAGAACAGGTGAACATGATATCAAAAAAGGAGAATGAATCGGCAATTTCCTGATTATATGGAGCACAAATATGGCCTACAATCAATTTAAGCGAAGGAACTTCATTTCTTAGTTTTTGTATCCACTTTTTATTTAACAATTTAGTTGTATCTATCCATACAACCTGGGGCTGATAGCATTTTATTTGTTCAAATATCAATTCCTGAAAAGAAAAAATTTTACCCCCAGAATGTTCCTTTGCCCATGTTTGTTGAAGTGCTTCGGCATTAGAAACAATATCCATAGCGTCAATTCCTGCTTTTCTTAGATATTTACCATATGAACTAACCATTTCAATAGAATCATTTGTTAGATGATTATACTGTTCATCATAACTTAATTGATCAACATCCGGAAATCTATCATAATAATTCCTTAAATATTCGCCATAATAATCTGTGACTCTAATAAAACGGTAACTCATAATAATTAACCTAATCTAAATAATTTTTCTATTATTTAAAATTGTAAACGATATTAAAATAAATGGTAGAATTCCACCTGTGATAAAGCTTGTAAGTAAAGGCGCACTTAAAAAAATATAAATGTAGCTAAAAAAGACACCAAAATAAGCGGTATGTAAATTAAAGGAATTGAAAAGACTAAAAAGCAAAGAAAAAATCACTGAAAATAATAGTACTCCCAGATACCCAAGATTCATGAAACCATCTGATACTATTCCATTATTGGCATAAGCTTCTGAATCTCCCCAATAAATTTTTGTAATATGAAAACCAATAGGTGTATCATAAGGACTACTTACAAACAAATTAAAGAAACTGCTTTCAGCAAAATAAAAAGGATTTCCATCGAAAAAATCAAAATACCAATGGGTTAATAAAGCAGGAATAAAAAGAAACCTGTTAACGAAAGTTCCACCTAAAAAAGGGCTTTTAAAAACAAAAAGATCAATAAGAGGAAATAGTATAAATAAAATAACTGTAATGGAAAAAAAATTTGAGATTTTGGAAACATAGTCTTTACCGATGTAATAAAAATAAACAACTAATATAGTAGTAAAATAAACTGCCTTGTTTCCTGAAATAACAAAAAGATATAACAATATAATAACAAACAACCCGATAAACAAAGGCTTTTTATTGATCATGAAAAACACCAGGGCAATTGGTATAATTGTTTTTACCTCAAAATGGTATAAATAACTTAAATAGCCTGTTAAATTCTCAGAAAAAGCATCTCTGGTTTCATATATTTCCGACAGAAGTAAAGTATTCAAATTAATGTTTAACTTAAAAGTTGCTATAATTGGAACCAATAAAAGCAGTGATATACAAATTAATATAAATTCTTTATGTTTTAAAGAGGCAGTTACATAGGGCACAGAAAATTTAATATAAGGTGTAATCAAGAAAACAGAAATGAAAAAAACATTTGAAATAAAGGGACCGGGAGCAATATTGCTAAATGAAAAAAGTATTGCATTGGGTATGAAAAAAAAGAAAAGCAATAACAAGTATATGGAATATAAAAATTTGCTTTTTTTAAATAAATTATGGGAAAGTATTAATAATGCAACGAAAACTATTTTAGTAATTAAATACTTGAGCATATTCAGATCAGGAACAAAACCCAAATAAGCAAAATCTGAAGATATGAAAAAATAATAATAAAATTCCAAAACAATGTAAACTGCACACAACAATAGCTTTAGTCTAAAAAAATCTTTTGCAACAAATAATTTAAAAGAGGACATCTATCTAAAATTTTGTTTTAATTTATTTTCATAATTTTTCACAATGAAAAAAATCATCATAATGTTAATTAAATGCATTATTACTTCTATTGCTACATAGATTAATAAAAATTCATAAATCTCTAAGTTTCTAAAAAACAACAAAGAAAGAATAGCGAAAAAATAGGCTGACTGCCAGATACTATTAAGCCGGATTTTTTCAAATGTTAAAAAAACGGATGAAAATGTTGATCCAATAAAATTTAACATGAAACTGAATATTAAAATTTGAGAAAATGAGCCGGAAACTGTATACTTTTCTCCGAATACGAATCCAAAGATTTGTGGTCCTAAAAAAAGAATTACAAGTACCTCAACACAAATCACGGTTAAAAGCAAGTACATAATATTCATTACATCTTTTTTTATACTTAAGGAATTATGTTTTTTTTCTGTGATCTGTTGAAAAAACACCTGTGAAATTGTGGAGGCAATAAAAATAAGCGGGATGGACAAGACCATTCTTGAGAGATCTAAATATCCTACAATTTCTGTGGAATAAATTTTATTGATGAATAAAAAAGGCAGTATAGTGGCAGCACTACTAAGCAAGGTTGGAATTGCATTGAACTTTGGATAATCAATATATTTTTTAAAGACAAACGCTATTTTTTTGGGTGATACAAATCTGAGTTGATATTTATTCCTGAAAATTTGTCTTATTCCTGCAATTATATTTGCAGCGTTTCCTAATAAATCACCAATGAATAATCCGCCAGGAACTTTTAAAAAACCTAAAATTCCTTGAACAGCCCCTTCAACTGCCCGTCTGATTATTTTATTAGTGGTAGAAGCCTTAAATGCTTTTTGACGAATCAGCCAATAATTTATGCTTTGATATATTCCAAATAATGAACAGGCAAAGGGTAAAAAATATAAATAAATGGAATGTTTTTCGGGGAAATTAATGAATTGAGCGATTTCATTTTTAAAAAAAAATATAAAGAAAAATAAGATAGTGCTGAATAAAATATTAAGAATAAAGGTAAGAGAGAGGATATTTCCGGCCTCATTGTTGTTTTTGGGCAATACAATTGTGGCTTCATACCTTAGGGCAGATACAATTGTAATCATACTAAAAATACTTAGATAAACAGACATTGCTCCAAAATCCTCCGGAGTGTAAATCCTTCTTAAAACAGGATGCAATAATAAAGGAATGGCCTGTGCCAGGATAGTGCCACTAACTAAAGTCAATGAATTCTTTGTAAATTCAGATTTTAAAAGAAGTTGCTTCATGACTTAATCCGGTAGCCTTAGACTATTGCCTGTAATAAGTAAAATCAAAATAAACAAAGTACTATTGGATAAATTAAGCTATTAGCTTTTTCGCCTTTTGATATAAATTAAGAAACAGGCTAATTAAAACGCCCAAAAACATTCCTAAAAAACCAAACCCAATGGCCTTCTTAAACATGCCGGTATAAATATCAACTACTTCATAAGGATTACTAGTAATTACGAAGTCTAATTCTTTTGAAAAAGCAAGTTCTTTTTCAATTTTTTGTTTTTGTTCAAATAGTTCTATATAACTCCAGTTCCCAAACTTTCCATTGGTAAGTAATTTAATCAATGAAGCATTTGATTCGTAATAGCCTTTGCCTAAATTTTTCTTATCTATCGCTTCTTCAATTAAATTATCAACAACTTCCAGGAGTTTTTGTTTTTGTGATCGGGCAAAAATTTCACGTCTTTTTACGTATTCATTTATGATCACATAATGTTCAACTCCTTTTATTATACTATCCACAGCCTCTTTATTATTTGCCTCTATTCTGATTTCAATTAAATTTGAAGGTTTAATTTCTGCTTTTATTACCCTTAAATCGTTTAAAATATTCTGAGATAAACCAGGCTCATTAGGAAGAATTTCACTATTTAAAGAACTGGAAATATGCTTTAATTTCAAACCAACGGAATTGATGATTTCCACCATCATATCATTTGGAATTTGATTCGATTGTACAGTATATGTTTTTAAATAATAATACCTGGGCTGTTTAAAATTTTTAATTAAATCATAGGTTCCCAGTAATACCCCAATAAAAAAAAACGCAATTAATAATTTTTTTTTCTTTTTTAAAATGTAAATGGAATCTGCAAATAGTTTTAATAAATCTATTTCATTTTCAGTATTTGTCATAAAAAAAACAATATGTATTATTGGAGTTGAACTTAAATTATTTTCTTCTATTTGGCATAACTAACCGCCCTGGTTTCCCTTATCACAGTAACTTTCACCTGTCCAGGGTAGGTCATTTCAGTTTGTATTTTTTGAGAAATATCAAAAGCAAGTTTTCCTGCTTCAGCATCGGAAACTTTTTCGCTTTCAACTATCACTCTTAATTCTCTACCTGCTTGTATTGCATAGGTTTTCATTACACCAGGGTGTGAGAGTGCAAGGGATTCAAGGTCTTTAAGCCTTTTTATATACGATTCCACAACTTCTCTTCTTGCTCCTGGTCTTGCTCCTGAAATTGCATCACACACCTGAACAATTGGTGAGATCATACTTGTCATCTCAATTTCATCGTGATGGGCACCAATTGCATTACAGATTTCCGGCTTTTCTTTGTATTTTTCTGCCAGTTTCATCCCCAAAATAGCGTGCGGAAGTTCCGGTTCATCATCTGGCACTTTACCAATATCATGCAAAAGTCCGGCTCTTTTTGCAAGCTTAACGTTCAGCCCAAGCTCTGTGGCCATAATGGCGCAAAGGTTTGCAACCTCACGGGAATGCTGTAATAAATTTTGTCCATACGAAGAACGGTATTTCATACGTCCAACCATTCTTATTAATTCCGGATGAAGACCATGAATTCCTAAATCAATGGTTGTTCTTTTACCTGTTTCAATAATTTCCTCTTCTATTTGTTTTTGCACTTTAGCAACTACCTCCTCAATACGGGCAGGGTGAATACGACCATCCGAAACTAATTGATGCAAGGCAAGTCTTGCAACTTCCCTACGAATAGGGTCAAAACAGGAAAGAATGATTGCTTCGGGAGTATCATCAACGATTATTTCCACACCCGTTGCAGCTTCCAGGGCCCTGATATTTCTTCCTTCCCTTCCAATAATCCTACCTTTTATTTCGTCACTTTCGATATTAAAAACAGTAACCGAATTTTCGATGGCATGCTCAGTGGCAACACGTTGAATGGTTTGCAGTACAACTTTTTTCGCCTCTTTGTTAGCAGTTAACTTTGCTTCATCTACAATATCACGAATATAGGACATTGCATCTGTTTTTGCTTCTTCCTTTAGGGCTTCAACCAATTGTGATTTGGCATTTTCAACGGATAGCCCTGAAATACTCTCAAGTTGTTGCACCTGGTTTTTATGGATTCGCTCTGTTTCCTCCTGTTTTTTTCCTACCAGGACAAGCTGATTGTTAAGGTTTTCGCGTATAGCATCAATTTCCTGCTCTTTCTTTCGAAGCTCTTCATTTTTTTGAGCAAGATGGGTTTCTTTTTGTTTTATTTTATTTTCTGAAACAGTTATAACCTGATTCTTCTCATTAATGTGTTTTTCATGATCAGACTTAAGCTGTAGAAACTTTTCTTTAGCCTGCAAAATCTTTTCTTTTTTAATCACCTCAGCCTCTGCTTCGGCTTCCTTAAGAATTTGATTTGATTTTTTTTCATTGGCTTTTCTAATCAGGGTTGAACCTAAAACCACACCTGCAACCAATGAAAATAATGTTGCAAAAATAATTGGTATATATTCCATTTAATTATTAATTTTAAGTGTGCAGAATTGTTTTCTGCAAACATTGTTTATAAAAAAAACCGACATCAACTCTTAGTATGAACTGAAATTAAAAACAAATTTCAGTATCAACTTTACAATGGAGCGGTCCATTGAACAGAATCAAATGCGGGATAATTTTTGTTCCTTTATCAGTGGCTCTTCCACTTAACGGAAACAACAATGTTTTATTAAAGAACGTTAAACATTTTTGAGATAATTGTCAATAAGAGAATCTAATTCTTCCAGTTGTACTACCAGGTTTTCGGATTCATTTCTAGAGTTTGCTGCAACTGACTCATTTGCAAATTGCAAAGCGCTCATGGCTAAAAGGTCTTGTCTGTCCCTTACAGCATAATTCTGCTCAAAATCTTTTATTTTATCTTCTACTAGTTTAGCCGCTTTCCTTACATTCTCCTCTTCATTTTCCTTCACAGTAAGTGGATAAGAACGACCGGCAATTACAATTTTTATGGAAAGTTCTCTCATATTAATTCAGCAAAGGATTTCTCTTTCGCATCTTTCATTTTCATTATCTATTCAAAAAAGCTATACAGTTATCAATTTCCCGCACCAATTCATTTATTTTAAGCTTTGCCTTCTGCGAATTTTCATCCGTATCCGACAATGATTTTGCAAGTTTAATTATTTTAATCTTTTCCTCTAAATTATTTATTGTAGTTTTTAGTATTTCCTTTTGCTCTAACAGGTTAGAGTTTTCTCTTTTCAACTCTGTGTTCTGCTTCAATAGGGTACCATGCAAAGATATTAATGTTTCTATTTTTGCCCGAAACTCATTTATCCTATTTGATACATTACTCATGGCTAGAGCATTATGCTTGTTTAATTAATTGCCAAATCTAAGGTAATTCATACACTTAAACAAGTAAATTTTCGTTTATCTGTGCAATATTTCTGTGATTTCTCGGGTTGAAATTAGATTTTAAAATAAATTTGTAACTAAATTACCATTCCAATATGCCTTTTTTTTACAGATTTGTATGCTCTTGCCTTTCTATCTGTTCACTATCCATTTTTTCCTTTGCTCAACAAGAGTATCCAAAAGATTATTTCAGGTCTCCCCTTGATATTCCTATTCTTTTATCAGGAAATTTTGGTGAATTAAGATCAAACCATTTTCATGCTGGCCTGGATATGAAAACAGAAGGCGTGGAAGGAAAGAAAATTTATGCAGTTGCCGATGGATATGTTTCAAGAATAAAGATTTCACCCTGGGGTTATGGCAAAGTGCTTTATATTACCCATCCCAATGGGTTTGTAACTGTGTATGCCCATTTAAGAAATTTTAACGATATAATAGGATTGTTTATAAAGCAGGCCCAATATAAAGCTGAGGAGTTTGAGGTTGAACTGACATTACAACCTAATGAGTTAATTGTTAAAAAAGGGGATGTTGTCGCCTTTTCCGGAAATACAGGAGGTTCTGGCGGGCCCCATCTTCATTTTGAAATCAGGGATGAAAAATCTGAAAATCCCATTAATCCCCTGTTATTTGGTTTTGATATTAAAGATGATGTAAAACCAATAATTAAAGAAATTATCCTTTATCCCCTTAGTCCAACAAGCACTGTTAACAATTCCAACCAGTTTAAAAGGTTCACTCCTGCTTGCGGAAGTCCTGGAAATTATTCTGTAAATAATCCCGTGTTGGTAAATGGTAAAATTGGTTTTGGAATTGACACTTATGATCTAAATAGCCTTGTATCTAACAAAGTAGGGGTTTATACAATTGAATTAAAAGTTGATGGAAACAGAAAATACTTTTACCGCATGGATCGCTTTAGCTTCGATCATTCCAGGTGCCTTAACAGTCATGTGGATTTCTCTATGTATAAAAAACAAAAACATTGGTTTCAAAAGTTATTTGTTGCGCCCAATAACAAGTTAACTATTTATCATGACTTAACTGACCGTGGTGTATTAACCTTTACAAAAGACACATCTCATCGGGTTGAATTTTTGGTTTCCGATTACAATGGGAATGTTTCTAAGCTTTTGTTATCGGTGCAATCAAAACCTGAGGGTTTGAAAAACAATCAGGAGAAAATATCCAGCAAAGCCGTTGCATTTTTTAAATATGGAACAGTCAATGAATTTAAAAATGAAAACATTTCTCTTACATTTCCAGAAGGTGTTTTTTATGATGATCTAAACTTTGAATTTCATACTACTGATACCATTAAGGGTGCCATTACACCTACTTATCATGTTCAGAATGTGTATGTGCCTGTTAACATTCCCTACAATCTTTCAATACGGGTTGATACCTTACCTGTAAATGTGAAGCGCAAAGCTCTTATTGTAAATGTAGATGAATATGGGGGGAAATTTCCGGTAGGTGGTGATTTAAGAAATGACTGGCTAACAGCAAATCCTAAGTTTCTTGGATCCTTTACTGTAATGCTTGATACCACTCCACCTGTTATTAGCCCATTGACAATATTCAACGGCACATCGGGGATTCGGGAAATCAAAATTAAAATAAGCGATGATTTATCCGGTATTAAAACCTATAGGGGTAGTATTGATGGAAAATGGGTGGTTATGGAATATGAGTACAAACAATCTCTTTTATTCCATACTTTTGAAAAAGAACTTTCAAAGGGCAAACATGTTTTTCATCTGGAAGTAAAAGATACCAGGGGAAACATTTCTGAATTTACTACTGAATTCAATAAATAGCAGCAGGAATTAAATTTATTGAACTATTTTTGTACCTATAACCTTTAATTTTAAAGATGCGGCAACTGCTCCTGTTAATCATTTTATTTGTTTCAGTGCAGGTTTTCTCCCAAGAGGAAAATAAAATAATCCAGTTTTCAGGTGTAGTGGTTGATGGAAACGATTTACAACCAGTGCCATTTACCAGTATTCTTATTAAAAACACAAGACGAGGGACTGTTTGCGATTACTATGGATTTTTCTCCATTGTTGCTCAAAAAAACGATACCATTGAGTTTTCAGCCGTGGGTTATAAAAAAACATCTTACATTATACCTGATTCACTCCAAGAGAATAGGTATTCTTTAATCCAAATGCTTTTTAGCGATACCATACTTTTAAGAGAAACAATAATTTATCCCTGGCCAACAAAAGAACAGTTCAAGGAAGCTTTTTTAAACCTAAGGATTCCTGATGATGACCTTGAAAGGGCTGTAAAAAATTTATCTCTGGCTGAGCTAAAAGAAAGATATAATTCTATGCCTATGGATGGAAGCATGAATTTCAAAAATCAAATGCAACAATATCAAAGCAAATTATATTATGCGGGCCAGTATCCTCCTAACAATCTTCTTAATCCAATTGCATGGTCTAAATTTATTAAGGCATGGAAGGCAGGGGAATTAAAAAGGGAGTGATTATTATTTGAAGATGAATAATTAGCAATAGGAGAAAATAAACATAAATACACATTAAAAGAAATTTAAGTAATCAAAATAAATAATTTAATAAGAACAATAAATTTAACTTATCTTTATTAGTATTAATAAAATCTCGCCTCTGATATAGCTCTACCTTTCAGAATCACCCAAATTAAATTATTAAATAATATAAATAAAAAGATGCTAAAGGCATATTTTTCTATTTTTGCGGCTCTATGACTCCGGCAAGGCTGATATTTATTTGCTTATTATTTATTTTTTCTAGAGTAAATGCTCAAGATAAAGCCACTGTATTTGGAAAAATTCAGGATTCAAACAAAAAGCCACTTGAAGCTGTTACAGTGGCAATGTTAGGAGAAACAACAGGTACCTATACGGATGAAAACGGAAAATTCGAACTTGAAATTCCATCAAACACTCCAGTAACCATTATTTGTTCATATGTTGGATATAAATCCGAAAGTGCAGTAATAACTCTGTCCAAAGGAGAATTTTATGAACTCAATTTTAAAATGAAACCTAGCTCATCCACTATTAATGAATTTACAATTGAGGACAAAGGAACTCGTTCAAAACCTCTTATAAGGATTGATCCTAAAACCGTAACTGTGCTTCCATCAGCAGCAGGAGGTGTTGAAGCAGTAATTAAAACACTTCCCGGAGTTTCTTCAAACAATGAATTAAGTTCCCAATACAATGTACGTGGAGGGAATTTTGATGAAAACCTTGTTTATGTTAATGACATAGAAATTTACAGGCCATTATTATTACGTTCCGGGCAGCAGGAAGGTTTAAGCTTTATTAATGCTGATATGGTTTCTTCCATTTTATTTTCCGCAGGAGGATTTGATGCCAAATACGGTGATAAATCAGCTTCGGTTCTTGATATTAAATACAGGAAACCTGTTGAATTTGGAGGTAATGCAAGTGCCAGTTTACTAGGGGCATCAGTTCATTTTGAAGGTGTAAGTAAAGGATACCGCTTAACCTATCAAATTGGAGCAAGGCAAAAATCCAATCAGTATTTGTTAGGTGCTATGGAAACAAAGGGCGATTACCGTCCATCCTTTACTGATGTCCAAACTTTTATTACTTATGATATTTCAGACAAATTCGAATTGAATTTTTTAGGAAACATCTCAAGAAACAAATTTAAGTTGGTTCCCCAAAACAGGGAGACTGATTTTGGGCATGTAAATGAAGCCCTTAGATTAACCATTTATTTTGACGGGCAGGAAATAGATGAATTCAATACCATGATGGGAGCAGTTTCTGGTATTTGGAAACCTGACAAAAACCTGACTCTAAAATTAATTTCATCTGTATTCAACACGCGTGAATCAGAAAATTTTGATATCCAGGGGCAATATTGGCTTGATGAACTCGAACGCGATTTAGGAAAGGATGAATTTGGCGAAGTTGCCTTTAATCGTGGAATAGGCACTTATCTAACACATTCCAGAAACGAATTAAAGGCAACAGTAATGAATCTGGAACATAAGGGATACTTCAACACTAGTGAACGGGAAATGAACTGGGGTGCCAGAATTCAATCAGAAAATATTAACGATAAGCTGAACGAATGGAAAATGATAGATTCTGCTTTTTATAGCATTCCAACTCCACCCGGGGACAATATTTACTTGCAGGACGTACTGCGAACCACTATCAAATTAAACTCTTTCCGCTACAATGCATTTATTCAAAATAGTTGGTATTGGGGCAAAACAACAGATTATGCCTTTACAGCTGGTATAAGGGGAAATTACTGGACATTGAACAAACAGATAATTGTTAGCCCCAGGTTAAACCTGTCTATAAAGCCCGATTGGAAAAAAGATTTTTTATTCAGAATTGCAGCTGGTGTTTATTCCCAACCCCCTTTTTACCGTGAATTACGTGACTTGCAAGGCAATATTAATATGGAAGTCCGAGCACAAAATTCATATCATTTTATTTTGGGCAGCGATAATAATTTTTCCATGTGGAACAGGCCCTTTAAATTCGTTTCAGAAATTTATTACAAGCACTACACAAACTTAATTCCCTATGAGGTTGATAACGTAAGACTTCGTTACTATGCCCGCAACAATGCAAAAGGATATGGAACAGGTGTGGATTTGAAAATAAACGGTGAGTTTGTGAAAGGGGTTGAATCCTGGGCTTCGCTTTCTTTTATGCAAACCAGGGAAGATATTTCCGATGATTTTTATTATGATTATTTTGATGAGGAGGGTAAAAAAGTACATCCTATTTACCGCAATACCCCGCAAGTTGTGGATAGCATGCGCATGGAACCAGGCTATATCCCCCGCCCCACTGATCAAAAAGTATTTTTTGGTATGTTTTTTCAGGATTATTTACCCCGTCTTCCTGATTTTAAAATGCACCTGAATTTTTTATTTGGCTCAAGATTGCCATTTGGACCACCATCCCATGAAAGATATAAAGATACCTTAAGAATGCCTCCTTACCGAAGAGTTGATATTGGTTTTTCCTATCAGATATATAGTGAATCAAAAAGGCCAAGAGATGGGAACCCTATGAGGCATATAAAAGATTTATGGATAAGTGCAGAAGTATTTAACCTTTTGCAAGTGAATAACATCATTTCCTACTTATGGGTAAAGGATGATCAGAATATTTATTACGCAGTACCAAATTATCTTACACCCCGCCTTATTAATGTAAAATTGGTTGCTAAATTCTAGCCGTGAATAGTTTCCTTTTTCCCGTAATTATTAATAATACCAGCCTCAAAGGCCAACCATTCTTTCCACCTGCTATCCACATTCTCGCCATTTGCATATTGTTTGGCGAATTTAAGGAACATGGTATAGTGCGTGGCCTCAGAAATCATTAATTGATGGTAAAAATCTGACAAGCTTTTATCTTGTATATTTTCAGAAAGCACTTTAAAACGTTCACAACTGCGGGCTTCAATAAGGGCAGAAAAAAGGAGCCGATCCACTAATACAATATTTCTGTTGTACCCTTTTCGGATAAACTTATACAATTCATTTACATACTCATCTTTTCTTTCCCTTCCAAGTACACCTCCCCTTGCAACAATACGGTCATGTACCATTTTAAAATGATCCAGTTCCTCCCTTGCAAGTTCAACTAAGGCATCAACCAAATCAGGATATTCAGGATAATTTACAATTATACTAATTGCGTTAGTTGCTGCTTTTTGTTCACAAAAGGCATGGTCAGTTAGGATTTCATCAATGTTTTTTTCAACAATATTTACCCATCTTGGGTCGGTTGGAAGTTTCAGGCCTAACATCTTGTTTGTTTTATTTGATGCAAATTTAAATATTCTCTAATTAGCAAGCTGCCTTAATCAAAATTAAAATAAAAGCATTTTTAAAAATGCTCTTTTATTAAACTTTGATTTTACCCTGTTTAATTAAATCAGCAAGAAAGCCAAAATAAGAAGTTGATTGTTTGCATTAATCTCTCGTAAAATTGCAAAGAAAATAAGCGCAAAGACCGCTAAGAATGATGCTTTGAGGCCTTTTCGATTCCTTTTGCACTTTTTAATGAAATCAACTCGTCATAATTATTTTTCAAACTCATAATCTCTTTCAACTTTGGCAATCCTGGTTTTAAAAGATTTATACCATTTCAACCTTCCTTTTTTTTGAGCAAGAATATGTTGGGAATTTGCTTTCCAGTTTTTTATGGCTTGAAGATCCCTCCAATAAGAAACAGTTATGCCAAGTTCCTCTTTTGCCGATTCCATGCCCAAAAAGCCGTCTTGTTCAGATGCAAGTCTTACCATTTTGTTTGCCATTTCAGAATAGCCGTCTGTATTTGCCATTTCTGAACTAAAGATTACTGCAAAATAAGGCGGTTCTGGTGTTTTGGCTATCATGTTTTTTTACTTTTTTAGTTACAGTTTCAATTATATGCTATCAACTATTATTAGTATATCTTTTAGTGATTTGTTGTAATAATGTGCATTTTCTAACAGCTAAGGTAAATGAAATTAAAAAAGTTCCCAATTAATTCAGTTTGGCAAAAGTATCTGTAGTTAAGCATTAACCCGCTTTAAAAAAGATTTTTTATTGAAAAAATAAATTTAAATTTGGTTTATATTATAAACTAATTTATATTTGAAACATATTTACAATACATCTAAAAAAAATGGAAGATCAACTCACACAGGAAGAAAGCCTTCAAATCATAAAAAGGATGATAAGCACATCAAGGCATAATATAAAAAAAACTGATAGTTTTATGTTTTTGCTTTGGGGCTATGTTGTGTTCGGGGCAAGTGCTGTAAATATCATCTTATTTCATACTCCATACGCAGATTACGCCTTTGCAGGCTGGTTACTTATACTTGTTGGAATTATAGGTTCCATTTATTTTGGAATTAAAGAAGGAAAACAACAAACAGTAAAAACGTATGTGGATACAATGCTTAGTTATACATGGATTGCTTTTGGCGTTTGCATGGCAATAGTCCTGGTATTTGGTTTTAAACTCAAATTAAATCTTTATCCTGTGATTTTATTGTTTTACGGAATTGGTTTATTCATTTCGGGAGGAGCTTATAAATTCAAACCCTTAATTGTTGGAGGCATTATTTGTTGGCTTTGCTCGGTAATTGCTTTTAATGTGGAATTTTATTATCAGCTAATTATCCTGGCTTTTGCAGTATTAGCAGGATATATCATTCCTGGTCATTTATTAAATTCCAAAGCCGCAGAAAATGTTTAAGGATTTAAATCCACTGTTGCATTCACAATTGAGGCTTGCTGTAATATCGATTCTTATTAGTGTAGAAGAAGCGGACTTCACTTATTTAAAAGAAAAGACCAATTCAACAGCAGGAAATTTAAGTGTGCAGCTTGAAAAATTAAATGAGGCCAATTATATCAGCATAAAAAAAGCATTTGTGGGAAAAAGACCTAAAACAACTTGTAAAATCACAAAAAAAGGCCAAAAAGCATTTGATGAGTATATAATCATCTTGCAACAATATATTAACAAGCCACAATAAAAAACGTTCAAATTAGTGGATCATTGGTTCTTATTAAAAACAAAAACTAAATACAATGGAAAATAAGAAAAAAGCAGGTTCCTCTATTGGAGGTATTGCATTAGTAGGTTTTATGTTTCTTGGAGCCGGCATCGGCATGATTTTCAATAAAGTTCAAATTGGAGGAGCAATTGGAATGGGCATAGGATTTATAGCCATGGCTTCTATCATTTTTTATTACAACCGAGAAAGATAATGACCAAGTTTATTAATTATTAAGGGAATTCCGAAAAGGAAATTTCTGTTATTGCCCTTTTGGATTAATAGAGAATATTGCCTTTATTTTAACAGGATAAAGATGCATCTGCATTTAAACCTGTTATTTTTTTAACAATAAAGCAAATTATTACGCTAGTTTTTCTTATTCCTTTTTTTTCATTAAATTTAATTAAAAGGAATAAGAAATGAAAACAGGAACACAAATACAGGAAAATATAAAGACAAATATTTCTGAAATAATAAATTTATTCCTGAAAGTCAGAAAACAAACCAATGATATCTGCCACCCATTATTGATCGAGGATTATACAATTCAACCTATTATTGATGTGAGTCCCCCAAAATGGCACCTGGCACATACAACCTGGTTTTTTGAAAATTTCGTTCTCATCCCCAGTAAAAAGAATTATCGTGCTTTTAATCCTGGTTATAATTATCTTTTTAACAGTTACTATGAATCAGTAGGAGAAAGAATACTAAGAGCAAACAGGGGGTATTTATCCAGGCCAACTATTGAAGATATTTATAATTACAGGATGTATGTTAATGAGAACCTGCTTGATTTTTTGAATTCAAATGGCCTGATTACAACAAAAATTTTGAAAATAATTGAATTGGGAATTAACCATGAGCAACAACACCAGGAACTGCTATTAATGGATATAAAATACATTTTAGGTACAAATCCATTATTTCCAGCATTTTTAAATTCCGAAAACACAAATGAGCATCCTCCTGAAAAACCAATTGAAAATTATCTGGATATGGCTGAAGGCATTTATGAAATAGGATACAGTGGAAATGAATTTTCATATGATAATGAAAAAGAAAAACATAAAGTATACTTAAATTCTTTCCGCTATCTGGACAGGCTAATTACCAATCAGGAATATTTAGAATTCATTGAAGCCAAAGGATACGAAGATTTCAGTTTTTGGCTTCAGGAGGGCTGGGAATGGATAAAACTCAATAATATCACTTCACCTCTATATTGGCATTATTCTCAAAAACAGTGGCATTATTACACTTTAAGAGGGTTAAAACCACTTGGCTATCACGATCCTGTAACCCATGTGAGTTATTATGAGGCTGATGCTTTTGCCAAATGGAAAAATAAAAGACTGCTTACTGAATTTGAATGGGAAGTAGTTGCAAAGGAATTATATAAAGTAATACCTGAAAATGCCAATTTTCTAGAAGAAGGGCATTATGCCCCTGTTCCAAGAAAAAATTATTCAACCCAGTTATTTGGGGATGTCTGGGAATGGACCAGTAGTGCTTACCTTCCTTATCCTGGCTTTAAAATAGCACAAGGTGCTTTAGGTGAATACAATGGAAAGTTTATGATTAACCAAATGATTTTAAGGGGGGGATCCTGCGCAACACCAAAAAACCATATAAGATTTTCATACCGCAATTTTTTTCATCCTGATAAGAGATGGCAATTCTCAGGAATAAGATTAGCGGAAAACCTAAAATAAATAAAATGGAAGATATATTAATAAAAGCAAATGTCACCAAATTTGCATCAGAGGTAATGGAAGGACTTTCTGCCTTTCCCAAGTATTTGCACTCAAAACACCTTTATGACGAATGCGGTGATCGTTTATTTAAAGCAATCATGCTTATGCCTGAGTATTATTTAACGGATAGCGAATATGAAATTTTTTCTAGCCATAAAGATGAACTCATTAAAACTTTTACTGAAACTAAAAATGAATTTATTCTTATTGAATTAGGAGCTGGAGATGCACTAAAAACAAAATTACTTTTAAAACAGCTGTCTGATGAGCAAGTAAAATTCAAATATATGCCAATTGATATATCAGCAAATGCAATTGAAAAACTTGAAGAAGATCTGGCATCAAATATTCCTGCAGTTACTGTACAGGGAATTAATGATGAGTTTTTACCTGCAATCGAAAAATTAAAGAACATTGAAACGCGTAAAGTTATTTTATTTTTAGGTTCCAGTATCGGAAACTTCGAATCTACAGAGGCATTGGAATTTCTAAGTGATCTCGCAAAAACACTTAGTCCTGATGACTTGTTTTTAATTGGCTTTGATTTAAAAAAGGACCCTTCAGTAATATTAGACGCATATAATGACAAACAAGGAATTACAGGAGCATTTAATTTCAACATCCTGGAGCGGATAAATAAGGAACTAGGAGGAAATTTTGACATTTCTAAATTTAAACACTACCCCACATATGATCCTATTAATGGGGAGGCAAGGAGTTATCTTATTAGTAAACAAAAACAAGATGTATACATTGAAGCCATTAACAAAGTTATTTTCTTTGACCAGTGGGAACCCATAAAAATTGAGGTTTCAAAAAAATACGATCTTGAATCAATAGAAAAACTTGCAAAAAATGCAGGTTTTACAATTAAATATAATTTTTATGATTGCAGGAATTATTTTGTTGATTCAGTTTGGAATTTGAGTTGAAAAGGGTTACCATCTTTAAAAAAGAAGGGCATTCTTGTATTTTGTATATTATTCCCTTTTATTAAAAGACAAATTATAAAAGTATGAAAACAATTCTTGGAGTAATTCTGTTAACCAGTGGTTTGATCGCCACTATTATAACAACCATTAACGTGATTCAACAAACCGAAGCTTTTAGTTTTTTAGGCATGGAAATAGTAATTTCAAAGGGAGATTATGTTCCGGTTATTATTAGTGCAGTTGTTATGCTTTTTGGTATTGTATTACTCATTTCCTCGAAGGGAAAATAGTATTAAAATTAATCCTTTTTTGATTCATGGAAAATGAAAGGGCTATCCTTAATTTTATTAATAAACAACCATTCAAGGAGGATTACTTGTGGCGGTATGTTGATTTAAAAAAATTTCTTTCTTTTCTCATTGACAAAAAACTGCACCTTAAACGACTTGATCATTTTGAGGATAAAGATGATGGGATTTTCGGGAATTTATTGCTTTTGAAACACAAATTTGGGGACAAGAAAAAATTAAATAAGATAATTGTAGATACAGAAGAATTTAAACTTCGGGAACTTCAAAAGAAGTTGTTTGCCAGTTGCTGGTTTGTAGGAAACAGAGAATCTATGGCGATGTGGAAATTGTTTTCAAATCCGGATAGCGTTGCTGTTCGTATTAAATATAAGGACCTGAAGAATTTGTTCAAAAACAATAACTACTCTTGCAACGGGCATAATATTGAAAGCATTACACTGGGTAAGGTTCAATATTATGATTATCAAAAAACAAGAAGGAATTCCATACTTTATAAAACCGAATCATTGTTTGCCTTTAGCAAGGATGAGAGTTTTTCAAACGAAAGAGAATTCAGGATTGTAGTTAAAACAAAACCAGAAAGCAAGGAATCTTCAAATGGAATTGATTTAATATTAACCCATTTTATTACCTTACCATTCGAAATAGTTTTTCATCCAAAAGCAGAGAATTGGGGAGTTAAAAACCTATCTGATATCATGAATAAATTTAATATTCCATTTAAAAAATATCATTCCGAACTAAATTTAAGGAATCGCATTGATTAAAAGATTGTGAAACCTCAAACCAATGTTAATAAAGAACTTATTTACCTTTTTTGAACTGTTCTTCATAAATCAGTATCCACTGATCAGGAGTAATTTTTACAGCTAATTCGCCTATAAGATTATAAGGAATTTGATCCGCTTTTTTAAAACGTATACAGCTTTTCCCCATGTCTAATTTTGCTTTACAGTGTTTTGGATATTCACTAAGAAACCATTCCAATAATTTCTTGTCGGCATATATTCCCATATGGTAAACAGCGATAAAATTTTTTTGTGATGCAATACCAATAAAAGGCAAGGGTAGTTTAGGATCACAATGATATCCTTTAGGATAAAGTGTATGAGGAACCACATAACCTATCATTCCATAATTTATTTCCTCTGAAAATCCTTGAGGAATATTTTGCAAAATTGCTCCTCTTAGTTTGAGCATTGCAGCTTTTCGCTCCTCCGGCAAACTTTCCAGGTAGGCCTTCACTGTTGTTTCTTTTGACTGCATAAAATATATTTATTTTTAATGAACTCTGACCCCATGAACAATGAAAAGACTAAATCAAACAGGAAACAAAATCAAGGGCAGTAAATAGTGCTTTTTTCCTGGATAATTTTATCCGCATTATTTATTTTAACCCCCATAGAAAATAATAAAAAACCAAAAGTATTATTTTTGAATATTAAGCCTCTGAATACCCTTTTGTTGATAGTAAAACCTCTTTATCGTGAAGTTTTAACAAATCGATTAATAAACGTTTTACCTCCTACATCTGATTTGATAATATATGCTCCTGGATTTAAATCTCCAATATTAATAACCGTTTTACTACTGTATTGAGAATTTATAGTTTTAAGTGGTCTTCCATCCATAGAAAAAATAGAAATGCTTACAGATTCACCTGACTGAATACCTTTTATTTCAAGAACAAGCGTAGCAATTGCTGGCGAGGGGTATACGGAAGAACTAACCGGAGAATTAGAATTAACCTCATTAACCGTAATTAAACCTTGGCTAATAATGGAATCCATAGGAAAAGTCATTAATGAACGGGCGAAAGTTCCAGCTATGATTTTTTTTGTGGTGCTATTATAATCAATGTCGTATACAGGAAATATTGGCATATTACTTCCAATTCGATCCCAATTAATTCCATTGTTAAGCGTTGCGTATACTCCACCATCAGTTGCAACAAACACTACAGAATCATTGTGCCCGGGTAAAATTAAAATATCATTTACTGCCAATTGAGGAAGATCACCTGATATATCTGTCCAGGAGGTTCCATTATTTGATGATTTATGAATGTGTGGAATATAATCATTGGATTTATAACCGGAATGTGCCACAAAAACGGTATTCAGATTATTTGGCGAACTTTTTATATCAGTAACATACCTATCCGGAAGTGATCCTGTAATATTTACCCAACTACCTCCACCATTTAATGTTCTCCAAACATTACCATCACTTGTTCCTGTATATAAATGCTGATTGTTTACTGCTGATTCATCAACAGTTGTGATCACATGAAAACGAGAACCAAAAATAATACCATCAGTAAGATCATTGCTTATTGGAATCCATTCACCATAAGGAGCCCCTGTCATTTTATAAATGCGGTAAGTACCAGTGTATAATATGGAAGAGTTTGATTTACTCATAATATAAGGCATATCCCATGATCGCCTGTCACTAGAATTCAATCCATAATCTAAATTATCATAAAAATTCCCATTGTTATCAGTATAATAGATTCCTCCATTTTGAGTTTCCACATACCAGGTATAAGAATCATTTGGATCAAACAGAGCCTGAAATCCATCTCCTCCAAACATTCTATTCCAGGAATTAATTGCTGCCCCATTCCCACTCATTGTTCCTTGATCTTGAGCTCCTCCATAGTACATTGCATTGTCATGAGGATTAACTGCCACCCTGTAAAATTGTGTATTGGGAATATTTTCAATATCCGTAAAATTCATTCCCCCATCTGTACTTTTGTATAAGCCTCCATCAGTGGCAAGTATAAATGTTGAAGAATTAATATAAACCAGGTCATGTTTGTCAGCATGAACAGTATAATCCCACCATGGTGGACCTGCCATATACCAATTGTTACCTCCATCATTGGTTTTATAAAGATCTACACTTAACAGAAAAAGTTCATTGTCATTTGTTGGGTTAACTCTTATTTGTCCAAAATACCATCCAAAACCACTGTAAACCCCTGAAGGTAAACTTGAATTTGGTAAAGCAGTCCATGTAACACCCCCATTTGTTGTTTTATAAATTCCTTGTAAATCAAGGGTTGAAGCATCAACATAAACAGCAAATAAGGTATTGGGGTTAACCTGCGAATGACACATGCCTATCCTTGACATATTATCAGTTGGGAGGCCACCTTCCAGAATATTCCAGTTTACCCCTCCATCCATGCTTTTGTATATTTTAGCTGCCTGACCCGAAACTATACTTTGTTGATTGTTCCTTATCCTGTTCCAACCAGCAGCATAGATTGTTTGAGAATTAAAAGGATCCATTATTAAATCAATAATCCCTGCATCACTGGAGATGAATAAAATTTGATTCCATGTTATCCCACCATCATTCGATTTATATAATCCTCTATCGGAATTAGGTGCAAAAGGCAGCCCCATTGTGGCAGCATAGATTGTATTGCTGTTTGAAGGATCAATAATAATTTTGGAAACAATCCGCTGGTCAGTTAATCCAATATGATTCCAGGAGGCACCTGCATCTGTTGATTTATATATTCCATCGCCAATGGCAGGGTAACCTGAAATATTAGGATCTCCTGTACCTGCATATATAGTATTAGGATCATTGGGATCAATGGTTAGGCAACCAATGGAAAGATAGGCCTGGTCATCAAAGATTGGAAACCAAGTTGTACCGCCATTAGTAGTCTTAAAAATACCGCCACCGGCATTTCCAGCATAAATTATGTTCGAATTTGTGGGATGAACCGCAACTGAATTTATTCTGCCACCGATATTGCCTGGTCCTTCCAAAGTCCATTCAGAATTAATGCTTCTGGATGATGAACGTGAAGTTGCGTATCTTATCTGTTCCTGTTTCAATACTACCTCATAGGCTTTGATATCAAAAAAAGTATCCGGATAACTTCTTTGTAAAAAGAAATGTTCAGCAGGTCGGCTAAACTTTTCGATTTTAGCTTTAGCATTTTGTTGTGGTTGATAAAAGGAAGTATAATAATAGGAGATACTTGTTAATATAACTGCCATCGAGAAGATGGATAAGTAAAGGAATAATTTATTTTTCATACGAATCTTTGAATAATTGTTCACTTAAATTATACAAAGATATTGTTTTTTGGATATGAAGTTTTTTTTGTTTGTAATGACTTAAAACAAACAATTTACCAATTTTTATTTGCTTAGTTATTGCCTGAAAAGCTGATAAGAAAAGGCAAAAACAGTTGTGTTGCCCATTGGGTGTCGTGCAATAACAGAAATATAATAAGCAAGGTCAATGCAATAAGCTTTCCTTTGAATTCCAACTCCGGTAGTAATATACTTTCTATTTCCTTTGCTTGCATATTCATGAAAATAGCCTGCACGATAAGCAAGGGCTAAATCTATATCGGAAAAAGAATATCTTGATTCTATTCCAAACTGGTGAATGATTTCATGGAGTTCTTCTTTCAATACACTGCCCTTTTCAATTTGAATACTGTTATCCGGATTATAAATGAAATTCCCGTTAGCATCCCGAATAGGAATTCCAGGAGCATCTGAAAAAGAACCTAAAATTCCTGCAACAACTCCTATATCAGGGTCTGTGCCTGCTACTATTCCATTTTGATCTCTTATTGGAGGAGTGGGAACCAATAACTTTTGTGCTTGATAAGAAAATGAAAGGGTAATAAGGTCTTTGTTCACTAAATAAAGGTTTATGTTTACCATAGCAGCAATTTTTAAAACTGAGGGAACAAAATCATACCTTCCAAAACCATAAGTTAATTTTGGTCCTAAATTTAAAGCCGATGCGCCAATATTCAGTCTGATGTCTTTTTTTTCATCTACTGGCATTATCGATGTATAGTTAAACCCAATATCGGCAGCATGAGACATTCCTTTGTAATCATTCCCCATAAAATCAGGACCGAGTTTTGAATATATACTTTTGTATCCTAATCCAAGAGAAAAATTAGTGGAAAACATTCTTGCATATCTTAGGGAATTGTATATTTCAAATGGTCTATATTCTCCCAATGGTGTTCCTGTTGGACTTGTAAAAGTTATTTTGCCTAAAGAAGAGTAACTCATTGCATAAGAAAACCCATTTTTGCCATCAGGGGAAAACAACAAGCCTATGTTAACCAAGTTTATATCGGGAACAAGCGATCTAAACAACGGTGTATAGTTAATAAAACCAGCAATAACCTTTTTGTTTCTTGCTAAAAGAGCCGGATTTTGCAAATATGCCGCATTGAAATTAAATTCAGTAGCCACGGTTCCAATTTCTCCCATGCCCCCTGTTTGTGCATTTTCATTGATTAACAATCCAGGAACTGCAGTTAAAATTGCATTTGTTTGAGCTTTAGTAATAACAGGAAACAACAAAATAAATATGGCTGAAAAAAAAATAAATCTAAACTTAAAGATCATAACATATAAGCGATTAAAACTTGCACTAAGATATTAATTAATTTATTTCGATTTTTAAAATCGTTTATGTTTTCAATGAATGCCCTAGAAATTTTTAATGCTGAATATGCAATTAATGCAGCATGATTCTCACTTTTTTGCCAAGCCCATGTTTTACGTTCGCCCTTATGTGTCCACCGTAGTTGGGTGTATTCCAAGAAGCGTGTGAACAAGGCAGGCTCTTTTGCAAGGTTCGCTTTTGTATGAAAGAAATTAAAATTCTCAATTGTCTTTTAGATTTTATTCCGTTAAAGTAGTCTGTTTTCTTGCCCCAATTCCATGTGTCCCATTGTGCCTTGCTTTGCCTGAAATAATTACTAAACTTCTTGGCTCAAACATAGCTTCGATTTTTTCCTTCGTTTTTAGATTGAAAAAAATAACGAAATTATACCCTAAACTCAGCTACGCGTCACACGATGCGGTGGACGGACTATCTCCAAAAAGAAATCATGAACCTCTTGGGCTTAGCTGCGGCTAAGCATTCGCTCCGCTCTGCCCAAGAGGTTCATTCAACAAAACTAAAACAAACTACATACTCACCTAATGCGGCTTATCCTGTACCCTTACGTCTTTACCCTGCCATTGGTATAGCCTTTTGAAGGTTATTCCAAAACCAACTTTACCATAAAAGGGAAGTGGTCGCTTCCGAAATCGTCTAACCGCTCCACTTCCGTCACTTTCCATTGGTGGGAGACAAACACATAATCAAGCGGCCAACGGAAAATCCAAGAATTTGCATTGTAGGTATTATACATCCCCCTGCCTCTCCTGGTATCCTTCATTTTACTCCGTTTTTCAAACTCTTTCAAGTTGTGGCTCCACCCCACATCATTAAAATCCCCGGCCAAGACGGTAGGCAAGCTGTCTTTGGAGAGCATATTCCCCGCCAGTTTTAAGGATTCTTCATCCACAGTTCCAATATTGGTGGGATGACCGCTGGGTACAGGGGCTACGGGGTGCAGCGCCATCAACCTGAAGGTGTTGCCGTCCCTTAACCGGATGGTTGCAACTATGCTTGGCACGCTATCCTGGTTGAGGAAATATATTTTATGTTGGGGTAAAGGCAATTTTGAGTACAGTGCCATTCCGTATGTGTTTGAAGCAGGGTAAGCAACGCGGTAAGGATAGTCGCTGTGGAGCACGGCTAATTTCTCCATCCACCATTTGTCAGGTTCAAGCGTTACTAGGATATCCGGTGAGGCTTCGTGCACTATTTCTAAAAATTCTGCCGTTTCCCGGTTAGTCATCAACACATTTGCTACCATAATGCTCATGTCCGCAGGCTGGTCCCTAAATGACCTATCCGCTTCAGGAACCGCATTTGGTGCAAGAAAAGTATAGGGGAATATTATGTAAGCCTGTATAGAAATTACGGCTACAAGGGTGGCAATAAATAGCTTATTCCCTATAGGATGCCATTTCTTTAGTGCCAAGGCTGAAACGAGGCAAAAAGCAAGGGCAATAAAAAAGCCCAGCCGCGGAAAGTTTAGCACTTGCAAAAACCAAAGGCCGGTATCATAAAAAAGGCTCGCTGCGGTTAGCAGGCTTAGTAGTATGCCTCCAACAAGGACGGTTTTGTAGGCTATCTTTTTGAATTTACCCATATCAGCTTGTTAAATTAACGAAAATAAATGAGAAGTGCCGAAAATTTAATCAACCAAGTGGTTCATGGGGCTTGGAGCAGTGTTTTTTAGCTCACCCGGAAGCTGGGAGCGGAAGTTTATAACCTGAAGAAATGGTGGCGGTTTACAATTAACCTCCTCCCGAATTCCTTGTACGTTGATTTTTTCATGACAAATACTTCATGTTTTAAGTTATGAATAATTGCCCGGTTCTCGACTTTAAATATGTCAACAGCTTCTGTTTTTAAGATACAACTCCTGAACTAAAATAATTACACTAACGGTTAGAGGTGTTGCCAAAACTAGTCCCCATCCGCCTGTCAGCGTAGCCATTAACAACTGTGCAATTATTAAGAGTGCAGGAGGCATGTTAATTAATTTTTGCTGAACAAGTGGTGTAATAAAATTACTTTCGATAAATTGGATTAAAATATAAAGTCCGACAACCAAAGCCGCGGATTCAGGACTTTGCATTAGAGCCACTAGTACGGCAGGTATCAACGCAAGCAAAGGCCCAAAGTTGGGAATGAAGCTAATCAATCCTGCCAAAAGAGCTAACACAAGCCAAAGCGGCATTCCAATAATAGCTAAACCTATAGCTGTTAAAACAAAGACAACAAACATTGAAAACAATTTTCCTTTGAGCCAATTGCGTAAATGCTCACCTAGTTTATCCAACACCTGATTTGCCTTTTTTTGTCCTTTTACAGGTATCAGTTGCACCATACCTTTGGTGTACGTTTGGGGCGAAATGGTGAAGAAAATTCCAACAAATAAAATCACATAAATATCACCGAACACCCCGAATGTGGACTGAAAAAATTGTCCCGCAAACACTTGCGCTTTATCCAATGAATTTTTTGAGGATAGCTTATCAATGATTTTTTCGCCTATTGAACTATTATTCAATTTCACCTTTGCATTATCAATAGTTTTAGGCAGTGTTTCCATTAGTTCAGCTATTTGTGCCTGCACTTTTGCTCCAATCAACCAAAATAACCCTGCAACTATTAACAAGGTGCCTATAATGGAAATAGCTACACATACGCCTTCTTTCCATTTTGTTTTACGTTGAATGAAATTGCTCAACCCTCTAAAAAATATAGCTATGAGCGTTCCTGCCAATACTAATAAAAAAACGCCAAACGTGGCTTTAAAAACCAGTAAGACAATTATTGTAAAAGCAAGTATTCCGGTTGTTATCCATACTTTTTTTTGAAAAGAGGGAGTGTTTTCTGAATTTATTTGAGGTTCATTCTCTTGCTGCATAGTAAAATAATTACTGAATTTACAAATTTACATTTTATTTTTTTTTACCCATTTCAGTAGCCTTCTGTTGAGCTGATTCCAAACATACCGCATATGTCCGTCCCAAAATTTGTGGTAATAATTTATATTACCTCTTATTATGGGATTGATTTCCTTGGCCACTTCCTCCAATGGCTTGCGCCTTTCAATACTTTTTCCACCAAACATTTTGACAGTTGCGTGTTGAATAATAAAACATAAGCCCAATGTTTTTCCGTCTTCAAACAGGTACGTTCTGGTCGATACACAGTGCCTGTTATTGTTATTGCAATCTTCCGCTGTTACTTCTTTTTTAATTCTTCTTATACGGTATCGCTTATACTCTTGATAACAACATTAACAGGAAAGCTCTTTGATGCTTCGTAAAACTTTAGTTCAGTAATATCAGCTGGCAGATTAAATCCATTTGCCTCTAATTTTACTTTAATTTGTTGTATCAACAATCCTTTGGTTTGCAGGAAGCCTTTTCGGAAATCCTCTGTGGTTATCCAAAAGTACACTTTAAGGTTTACCGTACTTGGGGCCAATTCATCTTCAGCAACAAAGTTAACATGTTGGGAATCCTTAACGATTCTGTCATTTTCTTCAAAACACGTTGCAATAATTTCTTTTGCCTTTTCAATATTATTTTCATAAGCGATCCCAACGATAAAATCGGAACGATAATAACCGTCTTCAGTATAATTAAACACCGGTTTTTTTAGAATATCCGAATTGGGAATATAAACATTTTTACCATCAAATGTAGTGATCTTGGTATATCGGAACTCCATAGATTTTATTTTTCCAAATACATCTTCTATCTGCACCGTGTCATTCATATGAAAAGGACGATTGAAAGCAAGTATGATTCCCGCCAAAAAATTTTCAGCAATGTCTTTAAACGCAAAGCCAAGCAAAATTGCCGAAGCTCCGGCCATAGTTATTATAGCACCTGCAATACGGCTTAAGCCCGCTGAGTGAAGCGCAAGAAAGAAAATACAAATAATTAGAACTAATTTTATAGCCTTGGCCAAAAAGGAAGTCATAAGTGGGTCATATGATTTTCCCTTTATGCGATTTTTGAAAATAGATGTAAGCCAGCCAGCTATAAGAATACCAATAATTAAGATTAAAACAGCTAGGCCAATACGGGGTATTGTTTTTAAAAAACTATAATAATAGACTTCTAAGGTTTTTATAATTTCATTCATGTTTTTTTAAATTTTATAAATGTAATCTTGTCCGTGAAAAACGTTTTAAAAGCTTGTCGAGAACTTAAGTTTACAGCATTTCCCCAAAAAAAAAATAATTCACCTATCCATTAAAAGAATGTTTAAATGCATACGAAAAGAGTATCTAGTTTTTTCTAAGGCTGCCTGTTTGCACGCACGTGTTTGATTCTGTGGCAAAAACACCCTAGCAAACATAGCAAATGCAGATATCTGATTTTACAGCCTTAGATTTCTATTTAATTTCTACCCTTTAATTTGGAACTTACTGCTGTAATCCACCTTCGATTAAATGAGTCTAGTTACATGTTACCATAAGAGGCTTGTTTTTCAATACTAAGATTATCTACAATTTCACATACCCCAGAGGTGTAATTCACTATTTCATTTACTCTCATCCTGGCAAGGTGTGAAGGGACTTTTCCTGATAAAGTCACTATTCTGTTTTTAACATCCACTTTTATATTTCTTGTATTATGATAATCGTTTCTTTCAAAGGCTTTTTTAATGTCTGAAACTATTTCCTGATCTGAATAAATTCTGTTTCTGCTAACTATAATAGAATCAATTACTTCTTTTATTCCAGTAATTCTAAATGCATATCCCTTAATTACATTTTTTTTCCAGTAAGCATCAACCGTCCCTTTCACAGTAGCAACTCCATCATTTACTGAAACGGAAATCGAATCAGCATCAATCCCATCATCAAGGCTCAATAGTTCATTTAAGATATCCATTACCTGTTCATCAGTGGGAACAACAACAGATTCAGGATAAGTTACTTCAATATTATTTTCCACGCGATTAACTCCTGATATTGAAAGGGCATCTTCCTCTGCTGCCTTTCGGCTAGAAAAATCAGGAACCTCTCCACTTAACCTTACGGTTCCATCCAGAATTTCTACATTAATATTTGCAGACAAAATTCTATCGTCCCAGATAAATTGATCCTTAATAGCCTTTTTAACCTCAGATTGCTCCATGAAATAAATATTTAACTTTAATAAATTATGCAAAAAATCTTCAAAAGTAATTTAGCAATAAAAATCTGCTAAATTAAATACTACCACAATTCAAGATGGTTTATGACATTTGTAACCCCGAAGGTATAACTTGCAATCTGCCTTGCCTTAATTTTGGCGGTATAAGAGGGTACAAAACCAGTCAATATAACCTGGCCATTTTTAACATCAACCCGGATATCTTCTGCCTGCATTAGGGTATTTCTTTTCACCGCATTTATAATTTCTTCTTTAATTTGCTGATCAGAAAGTTCAACATTAATGCGAACCTCTATATTATTGATTACATTATTAACGCCAGTTACGCGATGAGCGTAGTTTTCGGTTTGCTCCTTTTTCCAATGGGCATTTACTGTACCGTTTAAGGTTACAACTCCCCCTTCTACATTAACATTAATTGTTTCATTATCAATCCTTGGATCAATTCTTACCATGTTTTTTATAAAAGATTTTATTTTATTGTCATCAGGAATAATGACTGATTGAGGATTTTTTACACGTAAATTATTTTCAACATTTCTTACCCCTGAAATTGAAAATGCATCATCCTCAGCTGCTAATCTACTGGCATAAGTGGGAACCTCTCCCGAAAGCTTAACCGTACCATCAAATACCTCTATAAATATTTTTACAGATAAAACCCTGTCATCCCATTCAAGTTGTTCTTTTACTTTATCTGCTATCGCTTGTTTTTCACTATAAACTGCCATAAATCAATAATTTTATTTAAAAAAACAATACTTTAAATATTCTGATTTTTTTATTTTATCTTAGAATTAACTTGTCAATTACATTAACAACTCCTGTGGTAAATTGTGCAAGTTCATTGGCTCTAATTCTTGCCACATAGGAAGGAACTTTACCTGATAGAGTTACTTCTCCATCGCTAACCTGAATTTTAACCTCATCTGCATTTATATACCCGCTTCTTCTAAATGCTCTATCCAGATCAGAGGCTATATCCTGATCACTGTATTCACCCTGTGGGGTAACTGTGATTTTATCATTTACATCAACAACCCCTGCTATTCGATAGCAATAGCTTTCCACTACATCCTTTTTCCAAAAAAAATTCACATTTCCATTAATTGTTACAATACCATTATTTACACTAATATTAATATTTCTATGCTCTATGCGGTTATCAAATTTTAAATTGTTTTCAATAGCAAATTTTATTTCATCATCCGAGAGTACATTATACGTTTCGGGATACCTCACCTTTAAATTGTTTTCTACACCTACCACTCCATAAACCGAAAGAGCATCTTCCTCTGCTGCCATTCGGCTTGAATAGTTATAAACCTCCCCGGATAGCTTAACCGTTCCATCAGCTACATCAATGTTGATATTTTCTGCCTGTACCCTGTCATCCCAATTGAACTGATCTTGTATAGTTTCCTTAATTACTTGTTTTACATGGGTTGTTGCCATAGAATGAAAATTATAAGAATAAAAAACTCATACAAACATTTACAAAAATTTAATGCCAATAATTTTAATGTAAAATTTAATACCATTTGTGGGGATTTACAGTTGATATGATTATAAATAACTAAGAAAATTAGGGGAATTTTTTTTCCTGTTTTGAGGCTATTTTATTAGTAATATTATTTGAACTAAAATGCTTTTTTCATTCTCAAGGGCCCGTAATATTCAAAAGGACTAAGTTGAAAAAAACGGGGTTTTGGCAAAAAAACAGTACAGATTTTTACCAAAAAAATTCCCAAAAAAGGAATAAAAGTAAAAAAGGGAATATTTTTAAAACACAAGGAATTCAAAATTGAAGGTTTTGTAGGTAAAAACACTTATAAGAAGCTTATGGCAAGATTTTTCATGTATAAAATGATAACTAAAACATTATTTTAAAAATGGAAGCTTTATTAAAAACTTATTTTTTGATTTTAAAAATCAATATATTGATATATGCACTTACACCTTTACTTTTTCTTATGATGACAGGAGGAATACCCTTAGTGCTTTCTGTACTTGTTAAATCCTATACTGAAATAAAAAGAAAAAACATTGAATTTGAAAAGCATCCCCACCTCTCATAAGAAATTCTTAGAAGACAAAATATTAAGCAACAAAAAATGATTTTCGATCTAATTCAATTGAAAACACTTGTGAATTTATCAACTAAAATTGTAATTCCATATCCCCCCAGGATCAACCACAGGAAAAGAATAAATCCCAATACAACGGGTTTGCCACCTGTTGCTTTCATTTTTTTTATGTTTGTTTCTACCCCAAGTGCGGTCATTGCCATTGTAAGTAAAAAATTATCAATACTAACAATAGCAGCTACCATTTCGGATGCAAGCAAATGAAAGGAATTAAAACCGGCTACTGCCACAAATCCAACTGCAAACCAAGGAATATGGATGCTTTTACTATTAAATGTATCTCCATTTTTCCTTGAAAGATAAATACTAAGTAAAATCAATAATGGCACAAGAAGCATAACCCTTGTCATTTTTACGATAACGGCTGTATCGGAAGTAATATCTGACACTGCATTTCCTGCACCTACTACATGGGCAACTTCATGTACAGTTGAACCTACATAAATGCCAAATAGTTTAAAATCCATTTGCAGGATTCCTGATTTATACAAAAGGGGGTATAAAAACATTGATATTGTTCCGAATAAAACAACTGTGGCAACTGCAATTGCAGCTTTATGAGTTTCTGCCTTTACAACAGGCTCGGTTGCTAATACCGCAGCAGCTCCGCAAATGGAAGCGCCCGAAGCGGTTAAAAAAGCTGTTTCCTTATCTAACTTTAAAAATTTTATTCCTACATAAGCACCCAGAAGAAAAGTTGTTGCAACCATTATTATATCTGCTGTTAGTCCGGTTAATCCAACCTGGGCAATTTGTTGGAAGGTAATTTTAAAGCCATATAAAATAATTGCAAGGCGCAATATTTTTTTTGCAGAAAACAGTATTCCCGGTCCCCATTCAAGTGGAATGGACCCACGAAATAAATTTCCTGTAATTATTCCAAGCAAAATCCCAATAATTAAAGGACTTATTGCTAAGTTAGTGAAAAAAGAAAAAGATGCGATCCATGTTGCTAAAAGGGAAATAAGGGCAATAAACAGGACTCCCTTTATTAAATTCAAATTTATGTTTTTAATCATTTTATTTATTGCCTTTTTTAATATTCCAATAAGGCAGCAAACATAAACAATTATTCATTCAGGACCAGCAATATTTACAAATCCTTTTATGTATTAAAGTACCATGAAAAAAACCAAAAATAAATGGTTTAGCTAGTGAAAAACAATTTATTTACATCGGAGATTTCCTGCTCAGAAATCCCGTGGGGTAAATTAGGATAAATTTTTTCCGTAACCTTAGCGTTCATGGATTTCAAAATGGCTGTTGTCTGCTGTACTCTTATTAACGGAACATGGGGATCATGATCTCCTGCTCCGATAAAAACTTTGGTGCCTTTAAAATTGCCTTTGTAATTTTCTTTTTTTACTTCTTCTCCAATCAAACCACCTGTAAGGGCAATAATACCAGCATATTTTTCAGCATTCAAGGCTGCATATTCCAAAGCTAAACATGCGCCTTGTGAAAACCCCAGCAAAAAAATGTTATTTGTTGGAATACCTGCCTGGTTAATTTCAGCAATTGCATGCTTAATAATTGATAATGCTGATGAAAGCGCTGGCTGATTTTGTTCTCGAGAGGCCAAAAAACTCTTTGGATACCAAATATTATAGGTTGCCTCCGGGGCAATTAATGCAAACTCCTTAACATTTAGGTGCGTTACAATTTCAAGAATATCATTTGAGGATGAACCTCTGCCATGTAATAGTAGCATCGCACATTTGGCCTCATCAAGGGGCATTCCCGACAATAATATCTGCTTTTCATGTTCAAACATATTCTTGTGTATTAACCCTTACCGGCTTTAAATGCCCTTCAATGCTTTCCCTCTTAGGTTCAAGCCAATAAGGAAGTTTTAAAGAAGAACCAAAATTTTCTATGCATTCATCAATTAAAAATCCAGGACCATTGGTAGCTATCTCAAATAAAATCCGTCCTGGCTCACGAAAATAAATAGATTGAAAATAATATCGGTCAATTACAGGTGTTACATAATTAATACGGGTTAAAAGCTCTTCTCGTATTGATTGTTGAGATTCCAGGTTTGCGGTTTGAAAGGCAATGTGATGAACCGAACCAATACCTTGAATTGCTGTATCAGTTTCGGAATTTACAATTATATCAATAAAGCTTCCTGGCAGGTTGGTGGAAGTGTACCGAAATCTCTGGTCGTTTTTTAATATTAACTGATGGTTCATAACATCAATTAATATTGATGCTGTTTCTTGCTGATTTTCTACCAAAAGGGTTGCGCCATAAAAACCTTTTATGGAATTATTCAATCTAATGCCGGGAACTTCAAATCCTGTTCGTTTATCTTTGTTATTTGCCACCAATTCTAAACTTAATCCTTCATGGTCTTCAAAACACACAACAGTTTCATTCCATCTTGAGAAAGGCTCTTTATAGGAAACATTGAATTTTTCAAGCCTTTGGATCCAAAACTCCAAAGCATTTTCATCAATTGAAAAAGAAATTGTACTTACTTCCCCATGACCTTTCACTGCTTTTGAAAAATTATCAAATGAAAAAAAGGTAAGAACACTTCCGGGAGTTCCAGTTTCATCTCCAAAATAAAGGTGATAAACCTCAGGTGCATCAAAATTTACAGTTTTTTTTATAAGCAGAAGTCCTAAAATTCCTGTATAAAAATCAACATTGGTTTGAGGATCTCCAGTAATAGCAGTTATGTGATGTATTCCGGTAATTTTATTCTGTTTGTACATCCCTTACATTTAGAAAAATTTATACAATTCTTAAACTTCACATGCTTATCTAATTTAAGAAATTTAAAAGAGTTAAAAAAACCGGATGTATTCTTATTCCATAAAATCAAAAAAAAACCTCTAGAAATGTATTTTAACAGGATATAATTATTAAGAATAAATGACTAAATTTAAAGAAAGAGCAAAATTGTGAAACAATTAAAATTTATTCCGATAAAGAGGCAAATCATTTTGTTGTTCCTTGTAAATTCGATCCTCATTATATTGCTTGGCGTGCTCAATTTTATTGGCTTAAGACATTACGAAAGAAATATATCTTACATTAAAAATTCATCACTTTCCCAACTCTCCTTATTAAGGAGAATCGAATACAATACTGGCACTAATTACATCTATTTATTACACAATTTGTATTCAACTGAACCCGAAAAAAAAATATTTTATGCGATTAAAATACGTGAACTATTATTTCAGAATGATTCACTTTTTAAAGAATTAACTGATAAAATAACCAGATCAAGCACCAAAAACAGCCTTGAGGAAGTATTAAAATGGAAAAACCTGTATCAGAAAAAGTTAATAACAGCCCTTGAAATTAGCTGGGAAGAACAGGATGTTATGCCTTTTGAATATGAGGAACATGAAATAAGACCTTTAGCGGGAATTTACAAACAAAAATTAGAAGATTTCGCCCAACTTGTAGTGTATAATACAGAACAAGACATAACAACTACTTTGGAGAAAATAAGCAATACAAGATTATTAAGCAGGTTGATAGTTGCTTTCGGTATTCTTTTTCTATTATTAATCAGCAATTTAATGATAAGAATATCAAAAAGACTTACTAAAGATTATATTACATTAAAGCAACAAACAATTGAAAGGGAAAAAGCTCAAAAAGAGTTGCAATTGCTCAATGAAGAGCTCGAAGAAAAGGTAAAAAAACGTACTGAAGAGCTTAATGGTGCCTATGAAAACATATGTCAATATAATGATGAATTAAAGGAAGTTACACAGGCAAAAGATAAATTTATATCTGTAATTTCACATGATTTACGCAATCCTATTAACACTATTCTAAGTTCTTCAGAAATCCTGATGAATATGCTAAAGGAATCACCAGTTAATGAGCAGATAAAACATTTTGCATCCATAATTAACAACTCCTCAAATAAATTAATTGTTCAACTCAATGAACTATTAGAGTGGGCAAAAATTAAGAATAAAAGCATGATCTTTAACCCCCAAAAATTAAATTTAAAGGAAACTGTAACAGAATCATTCAAATTAATACAATCAAATGCAGAAGAAAAATACATAGAATTATTAAATGAAGTTCCGGGAAATATTTTTGTTAAAGCAGATAAACTCATGCTGCGATCAATATTTCAAAATCTTGTGACAAACGCAATTAAATTTACATTACAAGGAGGATCAGTTACTGTAAAAGCTGAAGAAAATGCTGAATTTGTAATAATTAATGTAACAGACACTGGAATTGGCATGACGGAAATTATAAAGGATTTATTGTTTAACGAAAGTAAAACTGTTTCTCATACAGGAACTGCCATGGAACATGGTTCTGGACTTGGACTTGTTTTGGTAAAGGATTTTGTTTCTACACATGGTGGAACTATAACTGTTGATAGCGAGATTGACAAAGGCAGTACTTTTACTTTTACTATTCCAAAGGCTGGGCGATAATAAAAATTTCCAGTGAAATGGAAAAAATAACAAAATCATGTATAATATTTTGTTTAAAGAAAATCGAATATTAAAGGAATTCACAAAATTACGAACAGGCTTTAGGCTTTATCCATAGAATTAACTTTGTTGTTTTTGCAATCTCTAAAACCTTAAGAATCATAAATATTTTAGACTCTATTGCAATTCTTCCTGAAAGGTTCGTATATTTCCCATTTCACCCTATTTTCATCCGTTTTACATGTGTATATATTCAAATGTAAAAGGAGTAATACTAAAAATTTGCATTAATGAGAATAATAAGTGGAAAATACAGAGGAAAAAAAATAAATCCTCCCAATAATCTACCAGTTCGTCCTACAACAGATTATGCGAAAGAGGCCTTATTTAATTGTTTAGCAAATAAAATTGATTTTGAAGACATTAAAGTCCTGGATCTTTTTTGCGGTACTGGTAATATCACCTTTGAATTTGCATCCAGAGGTGTTGAGGATTTAACTTGTGTGGAGATTAACTTTAAATGCGCTGAATTCATTAAACGAACCGTTTTAGAACTAAAAGCTAAAGGCATAAAAGTTATAACGAGTGATGTTTATAAATTCATTTCTTATAGCAGTGATAAGTATGACCTTATTTTTGCTGACCCACCTTATGATATGCAGGAAACACTATTCCTGGCTGATAGAATATTCGAAAAACAGTTGCTAAATAAAAATGGATATCTGGTTATTGAACATCCAGAGGATAAGGACTTTTCAAATAATCATTTCTTTGAAGAAAGACGCAAGTATGGAAAAGTAAATTTCAGTTTTTTTCACAATAAATAATTGCAGCAAGTTAATTGCGTTTGTTTAAAGTAAATTAGCAATTAAATTTTTTTAAAATTATCCTGTACCAATAGTTATTGCTAATGATATGTGAATTTGAATTAAAGCATACTTTTCTTACAAATAAAACATGATTTTTCGCTTGTGTTTGATCAATATGGGAGTGATACTAACTTCCCTAATTAATCCACTATATGCAATAAATCCAATTTGGAATGCAGGCGGAATAGTTGGAATATCTGCTACTTTTGGTACTAAAGTTAACCGTATTGGCTTTTTAACTGGAGCTTACATTGTCTGTGAAAATATTCAGCTTAATGCTTATGCAAACAGACTATATTGTTTCAACAGTTATGGTCCAGATTTAAAAAGAATAGAAAACCAGTTTAACCTGGGCATTACAGGAGCTTTTGGGCCTGAAACATTAACCCTTTCCAGGGAAGCAGTTTTCTTTAGTCCTGTTAGTAATTTCACTGGAAAAAGTAATAGCTTATCTTATGTTTTTAAAATTTATTCTGATAATATTTCTACTTCCCAAAATACTGGAATTATTGGCTTTCAATCCGGAAATTTTCATTTCTTTACTGAAAATGATCTGTTTATTTTTAAAGGATCAGATAAATATAGAACAGGTGCAGTTTCGGTAATATATCAAAACATGAATATGCAACTTGGAGTTAATCTATTGTTGTGGACTGGCAATAACAACGATGAAAAAAAGATAAAAATAAAACCAGGGGAATCTGATTATCGTTCAGAGTTTGGTTATTATGATCTTTCAGAGACAAAATACGGCAAATTTTCTCATGGAATACTTGCTTTTTCCGGGGCTTATGCTCTGCCTTATTCACAAACCATTAGCGCAATGGCAGGAATTGATTCAGAACAAATAAGGCATGTTGTGCAAAATAAATTTTTACACGATATGCCTTTTATCCCAAAAAAATTGAATAAAGCAATAAATCCTCATTTTCCTAAGCTGGATTCAAATGGTTTGCCCTATTTAAAAAAACAAGATCAAACCATGAAAAAATCAAAATTTTTTGGAACAGTATCAGTTAATCCTACCCTTTTCTATTAAAAATCCTAAACTAATCTTTTGGGAAGTTAAATTCCTTTGAAATCTTTTTTACCAAAAAATGCTTTACCATAACATAGGTTTTAGTATTATCTAATGGAAGATTAATTTTTTCACTTACCTTTTCGAATTCTTCTGCTGATATTACCAATTGGTAATTGATTCCCCCTGGCAGAGTTACAAAGTATTCACCATCTGAGTTTGTAAAAATAGAGGAAACTTTTTGTCCGGATAAATCCAAAACATCAATTGTTGCTTCTACTGCCTGGGCTGCATCCATATCAAAAACACTTCCTTTTAATATGGACAAACCATTGCTTTTGTAAACCTGGTTTTCTTTAAGATGAACAGCATAATTCTTCATGTCAATTCGATAGATATCCCGCTCCCCTAGTCCATTTTCTTTTATTGATGAATAGTAGGCTGTGCTGTTATCTGAGGACAATACAAAATGCAAATCGTTATGAAATGTATTAATGGGATAACCTAAATTTTCTGGAACAGACCAGCTCCCATTGTTATAAACGGATTTAAAAATATCATAACCACCCATGGTATTATGACCTTTTGAACTGAAAAACAAAGTTTTTCCGTCAGGATGAATAAAAACACTTACTTCATCTTCAGTAGTATTAATTACTGGTCCTAAATTTTCAGCTTCACCCCAAACGTTTTTTGATAATCTTTTACTTCTGTAAATATCCCCATTGCCAAAACCTCCCCTTTTTTCACTAACAAAATAAAAATAACTCTCATCAGCACAAATGCTTGCAGAACTTTCGAAATAGGAAGAATTTATTTCTTTTGCCATAGGTTTTGGAGCTGCCCAGACTTGCTTATTGTTTAATTTTGAAACATAAATATCGCCACTTCCTGTTTCTCCCGGTACATTTCTATATACAAAAATTTGAGTGCCATCAGGTGAAATACTTAAGGCTGCATCATGAAAATCAGTATTTAATCTACCTGGAACAGGTTTTGCCTCAGACCAAGTATTAGAAGCATCATTCCAAGAAGAAATGAAAATATCCTCATAAAATTTCCCATCACCAGGATCAGTTCTGCCTCCAGTTGTTTCTGGTCTTCTTGAAGTAAAAATCAAGGTTTTTCCATCACCAGATATGGAGGGTCCATAATCCTCAAAAGGTGAATTAATAAAGACCCCTGGATTGCTTATTTTCACGTTAACAGGATTAGCCATTAATTTTTTAGCTGTTTTACACTGCTCTATAAATGTCAAAGCATCTTTATTTTCTTCCAGAATTTCTTTAGAAGAATTCACGAATTCCTGTAATACCTCAATAGCCTTATCAATTTTCCCTGTTCTATGATATGCTTGTCCTAATATAAAATTCAAATTTTTATGAACCAATGAATTTTGAGCTTTTGAATTCTCTAAAAACTCAACGGTAGCAGCAAAATTGAGCAAAGCAAAGTAACATTCCCCCACTCTGAAATTTGCCATAGCATCATTCGGATAGGAGCTTTGCAACTCCCTGTAATTTTCTAAAGCAAGTTGATAATTCTCTGCCAAAAAATTATTTCTGGCTTGCTTGAGTTTAACTTGGTTGGATAGGCTGTTAAATCCTTTTTGGGAAGTTGTATCTTTTACGCTTATTATTGAAGCGTTTGAACACTCTGTTAACAGAATAATGGAAAATATTAAGAGAACTAAGTTTTTAATATAATTCATTCCACGTTTTTTAAAGATGTTTTCATATGACATTTAACAAATTTAAAAATAACTAAAAATTATGATAGTTAATAATCCTTTTAATTATTAACAATATAATAAAGTTTTCAAGAAAAATTAAAGCAGATTAATCTCAGAGGCTTTGTGTAAAAACAAGGCAAGTGCATCTTTTTTTTCTTTATCAAATTCATATTTAATATGTTTTGTAAAGTATTCCAACAGATTATTGTTTTTTAAAGCATGCAAATTAGCCACATGCTCCAAATTTTCTAATCCATGTTTTAGAGCATGATTAAAATCACGGACAAAATCATCGGGAAGTTTTTTATTTGCAACCCAGCAAGCAAAAACAAAAGGCATGCCGGTTAAGATTTGCCATTGTTCCGACAAATCATATTCATATTTATATTTGCCATTCATTTCAAAGGCTCTGTCACCAATTACAACAGCAGCAGTGGTTTTGCTTATCAAATTTTCATACCCATTTAAAGCGGGAATCCATTGAGGGTTAATATCCCATAGTTCTGATGCTAGTATTCTTGTTAACATAACAGAACTTTTTGATTGGTAATCTAAATAAATCTGTTTAATTTCTTTTACAGGAACCTCACTGTATAACATTACTGTCTTTACTGGGCCATTTGCACCTATGCAAAATTCGCTTATTATATAGGATTCCTTTAACTTAGGAATAACTATCACAGGAACCAATCCAATGTCGACCTTTCCATTAATAAGTTTTTCCGCACATTGTGCTGGAAGATCCAGCTGTAATTCAAAATCATGCTTTTTTAATTCTGGTGAATCCTGAATTCCATATATAAATGGCTTGGAATTAAGATAGGATACTACAGATATTTTAATTTTCGAAATCATTGCTTGCACTCATTAATGTGGGTATGGAATACAAATTTATCAATATAATCTCAAACAATTTGTAAATTCGTTGCCCTAAAAGAATAAACATTTTAAAATGAAACTATCCCAACTCACTGCAATATCACCTGTTGATGGCAGATATAGAAAATCCACCGAACAACTTGCCGACTTTTTTTCTGAATCAGCATTGATAAAATACCGTCTTTTAATCGAGGTTGAATATTTTATTTCTCTATGTAAACTGCCATTGCCACAATTAAAATCCGTTAAGCATGAGGTTTTTGAAAAGTTAAGGCTGATTTATACAGATTTCACTTTAGAAGATGCACAAAAAGTTAAGGACACAGAAAGTATCACCAACCATGATGTAAAAGCTGTTGAATATTTTTTGAAAGATAAATTTGAACAACTTGGTTTGGGTGAATCAATTGAATTCATCCATTTTGGATTAACTTCCCAGGATATTAACAATACAGCAATTCCTTATTCAATAAAGGAAGCCCTGGAAAAATGTTTTTATCCTGTTTTAGAAGAAACAATTTCAAAAATAAAAGAATTTGCAATTCAGTGGAAAGAAATACCAATGCTGGCCAAAACACATGGACAACCTGCCTCACCTACCAAGCTTGGTAAGGAATTAATGGTATTTGTGGAAAGGCTTGAAAAGCAAAAATCACAATTAAAAGCAGTACCAATGTCAGCTAAATTCGGTGGTGCAACAGGTAATCTTAATGCACATTTTGTAGCCTATCCTAAAACAGATTGGGTAAGCTTTGCCAATGATTTTGTAAATCATACTCTTGGCCTTGATCGCTCCCAATATACAACCCAAATTGAGCATTATGATAATATTGCTGCACTTTGCGATGCAATTAAAAGAATCAATACTATTCTAATTGATCTTAACAGGGACATGTGGATGTACATTTCAATGAATTATTTTAAACAACAAATAAAAGCAGGTGAAATTGGATCTTCAGCAATGCCGCATAAAGTAAATCCAATTGACTTTGAAAATTCAGAAGGAAACGCAGGAATTGCAAATGCTTTATTTGAGCATTTTTCCGCCAAATTACCTGTATCCAGGTTACAAAGAGATTTAACTGATTCTACAGTTTTAAGAAATATTGGGCTTCCCTTTGCCCATACGCTCATCACTCTTATATCCTTAAATAAGGGCTTAAGTAAAATAATACTCAATGAACAAGCATTGCATGATGATTTGGATGCAAATTGGGCTGTGGTAGCTGAGGCTATACAAACTGTTTTAAGAAGAGAGGGCTATCCTAAACCTTATGAAAAACTAAAGGATTTAACACGTATTAATACCCAAATAAATAAAGAGGCTATTCAAAGCTTTATTTCTACTCTTGATGTAAAGGATGAAATAAAAGAGGAGCTAATGAAAATATCTCCTTTTAATTATACCGGGGTTTAATTTTCTTAAAAAACAACAGGACACATAAAAGGAACAAAAACAATCTTCTTTTTATTCAAATAAGGATTACTCAATGCCCGAAGCAAGCACATCAACTAGATGCATAATCTTGATTTGATGATTTTCTTTTTGGAGATAAGTATCCAAGTGCATCAGACAGGACATATCAGTGGAAACAATATATTTTGCACCTGTTGCAACTGCATTGTCAACTTTTTGCTGAGCCATACCAATTGAAATAGATTCAAATTTTGCAGCAAAGGTACCACCAAAACCGCAACATGTTTCTACATCATGCATTTCAATTAATTCAAGGCCTTTCACTTTTTCCAACAAAACCCTTGGCTCTCTTTTAATGCCATATTCTCTTAGTGCTGCGCAGGAATCATGGTAGGTGGCTATTCCATCCAGTTTTGCACCCAAATCAGTAATTTTAAGAATGTTTACTAAAAAATCGCTGAATTCGAAAAGGTTCTTCTTCACTTGTTTGTATTCATTGTGCAGGGATGAATTGTGAAACATTTCTCCGTAATAGTTTTTAACCATGCCTGCGCATGAGGCCGAAGGAGTAATGATGTACCTGTCTTCGGGAAATTCTTTAATGAACTTTTCTCCCACCTCTTTGCAATGATCCCAATAACCCGCATTAAAAGCGGGTTGGCCGCAACAGGTTTGTTCAACATTGTAATTTACCTTACAGCCTACATGCTCAAGAATTTTGACCATATTAAGGGCTGTTCCTGGGTAAATCTGATCCATAAAACAGGGAATAAAAATATCTACAATCATAGGAAAACTAGTGTTTAACGGCTTTTACTCCGGGTATGCGAAGTAACAAAATAAAACCAACAACAAAAAATACAATCAGGGCCAAAACTGAATTTCGCATGCTTCCTGTTATCCCTTCTATTAAACCAAAGGAAAACATACCGATAACAATACCAATTTTTTCAAGAATTTCATAAAAACTAAAATAGGAAGCATGATCAATTGTTTCAGGAAGCATTTTTGCATATGTTGAACGTGAAAGAGACTGAATTCCTCCCATAACAAGCCCAACGGTGACTGCAACAATATAAAAATCAACAGAAGTATAAACAAAATAATAAGTTCCTGCACATATTAATATCCAAATAAAAACCGCAGTACTTAAGGCTTTAATATTTCCTATTTTTGAAGAAAGCCAGGAAAAAAAATAAGCCCCACCAATGCCTATAAACTGAATTATCAAAACACTTATAATAAGACTGCTTGTCTGCATATTAATAACTTTGCTTGCAAATAAAACTGCCATTAACATTACAGTCTGTACTCCCATGCTATAAACAAAAAAAGAACCAAGAAAAGTTTTAAGTGCTTTATTTTGCTTCAATTCAAGCCATACCCTGTAAAGTTCCTTAATACCTTGAAATACAAGGTTCCCCTTTGGTTTTTTATTGTAAATATTGTCGGGCAACCTGCTAAAAGTGATCTGGCTGAAGCCTATCCACCATATAGCTACAGATAAAAATGCCAAACGGGTAGGCTCTCCCGCATTATTAAATCCAAAAAAATCATAGTTCATGATTACCATTAGATTTAGTATCAATAATATTGAGCTTCCAAGATAGCCAAGTGAGTACCCTTTGGCACTTAAACGGTCGTGTTCAATTCTCGGAGCTATTTCTGGAAGAAAGGCATTGTAAAACACGAGACTCCCCCAAAAGCCAATACTTGCAAAAAATACAGAAAGCATACTAAGTTCCAGATTTTCTATATTAAAGAAGTACAAAGAGGCACAAGAAAAAGCACCCAGATAACAATAAAAACGCATAAACATTTTTTTACTGCCCGTATAATCTGCAATGCCCGATAGAAAAGGGGAGCTAAAAGAAACCACAAGAAAGGATAATGCAATTACATAAGAATAAAGTTCGGTATTAATAAAGGATGTGCCAAAGAATTGAACGGAATCAGAAACAACATTTCCATCAATTTTAGAGGATGTTAAATTTTCATAAAAAATGGGAAAAACTGCTGTAGTAATTACAAGGGGATACACGGAGTTGGCCCAGTCATAAAAAGCCCATGCATTTGTTAACCTATTCTTACTTTTAATAGACCTTTGTATTGTGGTGGCTTGCATTTAGGGGATTATGTACTTAATTAATACAAAGGGTATTGATATAAATTGGAAGATTAAATTATTCAATAATCACAGAGAAATCTACTTTTCTGCTTCTTGAAGCATCGACAACCCTGCCTGGCATTTTTGTAATTGTTCCACTAGAAGAAATTATTCTATCCTTTCTGATTCCATTCTTAACCAAATGCTCTGCTATTTTATTAGCCCTTTGTTCCCCGATAGTTGAATTTGCTGTTAATTCTGCATCATCACCATAACCAGTAATTTCTAAAACAAAATCATTGTTTTGATTCATTAATTTAATCAATACATTTAAATCAGCAAGGGCTGAAGTTGGAAAATCGATTTTGCCTGTTTCAAAATAAACATTTTTGGATTCAATTAAATCCTCTGGATGCAACCTTTCCTCATTTTCTCCGGTAACTTTGCTATAAACAATATTTACCGTGTTTGCTCCATGCGTTTTTTTAAAACAATCACAAGCATAATTCACATCTTGTTCAATAACCGATACATCATCAATAAAATAATACCCGTATTCATTTTGAGCACCAACCATTTTTGGTTTTTTTAATCTCCCCACCTTTAATTGCTTGTCAGTGGAAAAATTGCCAATGGTAATAAATTTCTCCCCTCCTTTTGCTTTCATTTCCCCGCAAACAATTTCCCACTCCGCTTGATTTCCCAAAACCCTTCCGGATTTATTTACAACTTGGGGAACAACACCAATAGGATCCATATTTTGGTAAGAAAATTCTTTTTCTGATAAATATGCTCCAACCAGATCAACAGAATATTTTGAAAAATCAGCAACATTTACAAAAAATTCAATACAGTAAACTTTTCCTGAATCAAGCTCTTCCATTAACTCAACCTGAATATATTCTCTTAAGTCCTGATTTTTTTTATCATAAAGTATAGCACCGGCATAATTATTTCCGGTGCGCGCAACCTGATAACCCAGTTTGTTTTTTGGTGAACTAATATCATCGGATTTTGAACCTGTCCAAAAAATTTCCGCTGTACCTAATGTTGGGCTTTTCCAGGGAGCGGCTTTATCAATTTCACCTATTTTTTTAGGTTTGCCATTAAGGTCCTCAAAACTTGGATTTGGAACAAGATTATCTTGTCCAAATAAAAAGTAAGCTTGTGAAACCAGAAAAAAACTGATTATTTGTTTTAAATTTTTCAACTTTCTATCATTAATAATGATAATCTTTCACTGCATTAATAAAGCATTTCACCTTTTCAGGTTCAATATCAGGATAAAGTCCATGGCCTAAATTAGCTATATGTTTTGTTTTACCAAAACGTTTAAGCATTTTTTTAGTTTCATTTTCAATAACATGAAAATCTGCATATAGAACGCAAGGATCCAGATTTCCTTGTAAAGTTTTATCCGGGCCAATAAGTTCTCTTGATTCCACCGGATCCATATTCCAATCAAGTCCTATTGTTTGACAATTTAAATCCCCCATTTGCTTTCGTGCAAAATAGGCTCCTTTTGCAAAAACAGTTACAGGAACCTCATGTATGGAATCACAAATTTTACTTATATAAGGTAAGGCAAAGGTATTATATTGGTCAGGGCTTAAAATTCCTGCCCATGAATCAAATATTTGTACCATGTCTGCACCGGCTTTGATTTGGGCTTTTAAATATCCAATAGTGCTTTGTGTAATTTTTTCAAGCAATAAATGTGCTATTTCTGGTTGTGTATAAAGAAACTTTTTTGCTTTTGAAAATGTTTTTGATCCTTGTCCTTCTGTCATATATGAAAAAATAGTCCAGGGAGCACCGGCAAAACCTATTAAAGGAACTCTTTGATTGAGTTCTTTCTTTGTCATTCTGATTGCATCCAATACATACTTTAAGTCAACATCTGGTGTTACAATTTTAAGCTTGTTTATATCTTCCAGGCTATTAATTGTATTTTCAAACCAAGGTCCTTTAGCCTCAATCATTTCATAGGGTAGTCCCATAGCTTCAGGAATAACGAGTATATCTGAAAAAATTATGGCCGCATCAACTTCAAGAATATCTACAGGCTGAATGGTTACCTCACATGCAAATTCAGGGTTTTTAACCAGATCTATAAATCCACCCATTTTCTTTCGTACTTCACGGTACTCAGGCAAAATTCTACCAGCTTGACGCATAAGCCAAACAGGAGTTCGTTCGACCTGTTCTCCCCTTGCAGCTCTTAATATTAAATCATTTTTAAATTCCATCTTATTTCACTCTATTGTTATTTAGGATTTTTACCCTTCTGATTTTTTACATCACAAAAATAGAGATTTATTGTTGTTTATGATTTATCTGGAATTAAAACTGTAAAAAAATTCATCGAACAGACATATTTAACCTGCATTTATAAGGGTTAACGGTTTATAAAATGAGCAAAAAGGCAGGTTTTAGGCAAAAGTTATTAACAAAAAGGTTCTTTTTAAACAAAAATGTACTTTTTTCCCTCTAAAAGTTGCGCAATAAAAGAGATTGATATAAATTCGTTACAGAAAAATCATTGTTTAACCCTTTAAAATTAAAAAAATGAACAAAGCAGAATTAGTTGAAGCAATTGCTACTGAAGCAAAAATGACTAAAGCAGATGCTCAAAGAGCACTTGAGGCATTTGTAAATGCTACTACCAAAGCTCTTAAAAAAGGAGACAGAGTAGCTTTAGTTGGATTCGGATCTTTCTCTGTAGCTAAAAGAGCTGCGAGAACAGGAAGAAATCCTCAAACTGGTAAAGAAATTAAAATTGCTGCTAAAAAAGTAGCTAAATTTAAGCCAGGATCTGAGTTAGCAGGAAAAGTTAAATAAGCTTTACTTTAACTGAAAAAAAAGAGGCTGACCCAAAAGGGTCAGCCTCTTTTTTTTTCAGTTAAAAGCCAATACAACATTTACTCAAACAGCGGGTTTATAACTACTCAAAGCAAGAAATGCCTTTGGCAAATACTTAATGATATCAGATGCTATTAATGCATCCTCTCCTAATTCCTCTTTTGCAAAGTCACCAGAGAGGCCATGCAAATAAACACCAAATATACTCGCTTGTAAAACACCATATCCCTGGGCTATTAGCCCAGTTAAAATTCCTGTTAAAACATCTCCTGAACCTGCAGTTGCCATGCCTGGGTTTCCTGTAGAATTAAACCAAACAGTACCATCAGCAAATGCTATAGCAGTATTAGCTCCCTTAAGAACTAAAACTAAATTGTTTTTTTTGGCAAACTCTCTTACTAAAGCAAGCCTTTGAAAACTATTTGAAGTTTTCCCTGCTAATCGCTCAAACTCTTTGAGATGGGGAGTTAGAATTGTTGAAGGTGGTAAAAAAGAAAGCCATGTTTTATTTTCTGAAAGTATATTTAACGCATCGGCATCAAGCACAAGGGGAGATGTGGAATTTTGCAAAAGCGCTTTAATTACTACTGCCGTTATTTTTTCCGTACCAATTCCAGGCCCTGCACCTATGGCTGTATATTTTTCAATTGCAAAGCATTCTGAAATTGTTTTTTCATTTATGTCACTGTGTACCATTGACTCGGGTACAGTAGTTTGTAATATTGAATAACCAGAACCTGGTATATGAGTGGTAAGTAATCCGGTTCCGCTTCTTAAACATGCTTTGGCAGCCAGCACTGCTGCGCCCATTTTCCCATATGATCCGGCAATCAGCAATGCATGACCAAAAATTCCTTTATGAGAAAATACATCTCTTCTTTTATATAATGATGCTGCTGTTTTAAAATCAATGTAATTATAGGGTGATGAAAGTTTTTCAATATACCCTTCATCCAAACCAATATTTAATACCTTCCACTTGCCTACATAAACCGAATTTTCAGAAAACATAAAAGCCAATTTTGGAACCTGAAAGGTTAATGTTATGCTTGCCCGGATAATATTGTGAGTATTATTAGAGGAATTATCCTCATCAAACAATCCTGAAGGAAGATCAATAGAAACAACTGGAATTCCTTTTTCCGAAACTAAATTTAAATGGTGTATTGTTTTGGCATATTCGCCCTGCACTTCACGGTTAAGACCAATGCCGAAAACTGCGTCTATTATAACTGAATTTCCCTTTATGAACGGTAATCCTTTTTCAGATAAACGAATAACATCAATACCATAATTCTTCAATTTTTTCTTGTTGATTAAATATCCTTCGGATTCATTTGAAGAAAAATCTGCCAAAAAAACTTTTACATCATAACCTCGCTCATAGAGTTGCCTTGAAATTGCCAGACCATCTCCACCATTATTACCCTGGCCACAAAAAACAAAAAACAACTTTGTTTTATCAAACATGGAACTAATTTCATCGGTACAAGCCATTGCCGCTCTTTCCATTAAATCTATCGAATCAATGGGTTCGTTTGCTATTGTGTGAGCATCAACATCCCGAATTTGTTGGGCGTTAAGTATTTTCATGGAATTGATGCATGTTAATAGTTTGGCATAGGTTTAAATTAAAGGTTCTATTTTAAAATTAAGTATTTTAAATAGATTGATTGCCAAAGGAAAGAAATAATTAAAAAAGAATAATTAAGGCTGATTTTATGCTTGTAAATGCAAAGAAAAAACAGACTTTCTAAATTTAAAAGATTTGAAAAGTTGAATCCTGGAAATTTATTTCAAATAAAATCTGATCCCAGCTCCATTTTTAGTCCTAATTTTAAGTTTGGAAATATTTTTATAGAATTGATATGACTAGGGAATGTCTTTTAATTGATTCTCACTACTTGCCACGATTACTGCTACAGATGCATCTCCTGTAACATTTACCACTGTGCGGCACATATCAAGTATTCTGTCCACAGCAACTATTAAAGCTAAACCTTCGGGATCAATACCAACCGATTGCAAAATAATAATTAGCATAACCATTCCTGCTCCTGGCACAGGGGCTGCGCCAATAGATGAAAGTGTGGCCATTAAAACAATGGTGAGTTGTTGAGCAATTGTTAAATCATAACCAAATGCCTGGGCTATAAAAACTACTGCTACGGCTTGGTAAAGGCTGGTACCATCCATATTAATGGTTGCACCCAGGGGAAGAACAAAACTTGTTACTTCTTCTGAAACACCAAGTTTTTCCTCTACTCTTTCCATTGTAACGGGTAAAGTGGCGGCACTCGAACTGGTAGAAAAAGCCAAAAGTTGCGCAGGAGAAATTCCAAGGAAAAATTTCTTATAGGACATTTTGGTGAAAATCATCATTAAACCAGGATAAACTAGGAATGCCATTATTGCCAGGCCAAGTAAAACAGTTAAGGAATACAATCCTAATGCCTGCATTAATTCACCTATTTGTCCGGCAAAATCAGCTACAATTGCAGATATTAATGCAAAAACACCATAAGGAGCAATTACCATAACAAGGTCAACTATTTTTAAAATAACTTCATTGGTACCTTTAAAAAAAGCCTTCACAACAGTTGTACTTTCTCCAGGTATGCTGATTAATGCAATCCCAAATAACAATGCGAAAAATATCACCTGAAGCAACCTTGTATTATCCTGAAGGGCTAAAAAAAGATTACTAGGAACAATATCAACCAAAAATTGCAAGGGTCCTCTTGTATTCACATCACCGGCTATTGCTTGTGTTGCCTCTACACGGGGGCCATACATTTGCTTGAATTCCTCCCTCTTTTGTTCGGAAAAATAATGCCCTGGCCGAATCAGATTTACTGCAGTTAAACCAATGGTTATTGCCACAACAGTGGTAAAAAGATACATTGCTACTGTTTTGCTACCCATCCTGCTTAGTCCGGCAACATCCTTAAGCCCCGAAATTCCTGTAATAAGCGAAACTAAAACAAGTGGAACGGCAATTAATTTTAAAAGATTAATGAAAATAGTTCCAAAAGGGGCAATCCAATTTGAATTAAATTCAACCAATCCTGTTTCTCCTGCAATTACACCCCAAATTGCTCCCAAAACAAGTCCTATTATTATTTTCCAGTGAAGTGCCATTTTTCTTTTCATCTTTTTTATCTCTGTATTGCGTTTGAAATTTTAGATACCCGGTTCCTTAAAAGATGATCTACTAATACAATTGCAGCCATTGCCTCCACAATAGGAACTGCCCTTGGTACAACACATGGATCATGCCTTCCACCTGGATTTATGTTTACTTTTTCCCCGTTAGAATTAACTGATTCCTGCTCCTTCATAAGAGTTGCAACCGGCTTAAAGGCAACATTAAAATAAATATCTTCCCCGTTTGATATTCCACCCTGTATGCCACCTGAGTAATTGGTCCTGGTTTTTATTTTATCATCCTTTGAATAATAAATGTCATTGTGTTCCGATCCTCTCATGCCAACAGCTTTAAAACCACTACCATATTCAAAACCTTTCACCGCATTGATGTTCAACATGCTTTTTCCAAGGTCGGCTTGCAATTTGTCAAAAACAGGTTCTCCCAATCCATCAGGAACATTTTTTATAACACAGGAAATTATACCCCCAATGGTATCACCTGACTTTTTAATTTCTTCAATGAAATGAATCATTTTACTCGCAATTCCCGAATCAGGACATCGCACTATATTGTTTTCAGATTCCTCCAAATTATAGGCAGAATAAGGCTTATCCAAACCAATGTTTCCTACTTGAGAAACAAATGCATTAATTTTTACCTGATTTTCATTTAATATGAGTTTGGCAATTGCACCTGCCACAACCCTTGATGCAGTTTCCCTTGCAGATGACCTGCCCCCTCCTCTATAATCACGAGTTCCGTATTTTAAATCATAGGTTAAATCTGCATGAGAGGGACGATAAACGTCCTTTATTTTATCATAGTCTTTGGATTTTGCATCTAAATTTTTTATAAAAAAACCTATTGGTGTTCCAATTGTATGAGATTCAAAAATCCCTGAAAGAAACTCTACACAATCATTTTCTTTCCTTTGACTTACAATTTTTGATTGTCCGGGTTTTCTCCTATTGAGTTCAGATTGTATAAATTCAAAATCAATTTTAAGACCTGCAGGACAACCATCAATTACACCTCCTATTGCTTCTCCATGGGACTCCCCGAAAGTAGTAAGTTTAAAAATAACACCAGTTGAATTACCTGTCATAAAGGCAAAAATAGAAAACATATTATCATCTACATACAAACAGGAGAAAAATCAATTAATTAAATGTGGTTTAAATTATATAAGCCTCTTATTTTTGCATCTTTGAAAAAATATTTAAACAAAAACAGGCAATGAATTTATTAATAAAAAACATTAAAGCACTTCTTCAAACAGAAACAATATTTCGCGAAAAAATTTGCGGAAAGGATATGTCTGTATTAAACAAAATAGAAGATGCCTGGATTTATATAGAAGAAGATACGATTATAGGATTTGGAGAAATGAAAAATTGCCCTGATTCATACAATGAACAGGCCAATATTAAAATAATTGATGCCACAGGAAAGATTGTATTGCCATGCTGGTGTGATTCTCATACTCATATAGTATATGCAGGAAGCCGGGAAAGGGAATTTGTGGATAGAATTAATGGATTGTCGTATGAAGAAATTGCAAAAAAAGGGGGTGGAATTTTAAACTCCGCTAAAAGATTACAGCAAACCTCAGAAGAGGATTTGTTAAAACAGGCTCTTGAAAGAACCAATGAAATAATGATGATGGGAACAGGAGCAGTAGAAATTAAAAGTGGTTATGGCCTTACTGTTCAGGATGAAATAAAAATGCTCCGAGTAATAAAAAAACTTAAAACAATTTCTCCTCTTGAAATTAAATCAACATTTCTTGGGGCACATGCCATGCCGGTTGAATATAAAAATAATCGTTCGGAATACATCAGGCAAATTACGGATGAAATGCTCCCTTTAATAGCCGAGGAAAAGCTTGCAGATTATTGCGATGTGTTTTGTGACAGGGGATTTTTTACTCCTGAAGAAACTGAAATTATTTTAAAGGCAGGCTGGAAATATGGGCTACAGCCAAAAATACATGCCAATGAACTTGATTATTCTGGAGGTATACAGGTGGGAGTCAATAATAAAGCATTATCCGTGGATCATTTGGAATTTACGGGTGATGCTGAAATCTTTGCATTGAAAGACACCGTAACCATGCCTACATTACTTCCATCAACTGCATTCTTCCTTGGTCTTCATTATCCACCTGCCCGAAAAATGATTGATGCAGGCCTTCCAGTTGCCTTAGCATCAGATTACAACCCTGGATCATCCCCTTCAGGAAAAATGAGTTTCATTTTATCCCTTGCTTGTATTAAAATGAAAATGACTCCTGAAGAAGCAATTAATGCTGCCACATTAAATTCTGCTTATGCAATGGGAATAAATAAAGAATACGGGAGTATTGCAATAGGAAAAAAAGCAAATTTAATAATTACTAGTAAAATTTCCTCCTATGTATATATACCCTATGCTTTCGGAGCAAACCATATTGAAACAGTTATAATTAAAGGAGAAATAATGAGCAAAAATTAAAAAACAATGTGCTTTTTACATTAGCTTTTTTAACTTTGTATCTATTAAATTAAATTATTCACTTAAACCATATGAAATGAAAAGAAAAATACTTTTAATATTAAGTCTTTTTGCAGGGATTATGATAAATAATCATGCAAATGCACAAATTGTTTTTTTAGTAGAAACACCTTCCAGTGTTGCAGGAAGTTATGGCTTTACTTATTCATCTGATAACAATTGGGGCGCTGATATAAATACATCGGCAGTTTCTGCTCCTGTTGTAGTAATAAATGATTCTTTAGCCTGCACACCTGCAGTTAATCCTACGGCAATTAATGGTAATATAGCCATGGTTTACCGTGGTAGTTGTATGTTTAGCCTTAAAGCCTACCATGCACAACAAGCAGGTGCAGTAGCAGTTATAATTGTAAACAACAAACCCGGCGAGGGCCTTTTTGGCATGTTGGCCGGTGATTCTGCATCAGCAGTAACAATTCCTGTTATTCTTATAAGTTATGAAGATGGCGCATTTTTAAGATCTGCTATTGATGCAGGAACCCTAAATGCATTTATTGGAAATAAATCAGGACTATATCCTAGCGACATGGGTTTTTATAATGGGGATATAGTAGTAGCATCCGGTGCCGCAATTCCGCAAGTATTAGCATCAGATAGTAATTCTTTCTCAATCCCTGTTGGGGCTTGGGTAACAAATTTTGGTTCTGACAATCAAACAAATGCTACTTTAAACGCTGAAATAAAACATGAAAATGTTTCTATTTATTCTCAGAGCATGAGCGTAACGCTACTTTCCGGAGCAGATATTTTTGTAGCTCTACCTAAATTCGCACAAGCAAGTTATCCTATTGGAAGTTATACTTTAACTTATACAATTTCTCCAACAGTTGCCGATGGTTATCCAGCCGACAACCAAATCATTACTTATTTTCAAATAACGGAATCTAAATATTCTAAAGTAAGACTTGATCCAAATACTTTATTACCAATTAAAACAGGTTCTACCAGAGCTGCTGGTGCTTATGCTGAATTTACCTGGTGTTCATCAATGAAAGTTAAGAATGCAGGCAATGCTAAAGTTCATGGATTTTCATTTAGCGCAACTCGCGAGAATAGCTCTTTAGCAGATAAAACTGTTTTATGCAAAATGTATGAATGGAACAATAAAAACCTTTCTAATTTTGATTCTATTTCCGAAGTAGGTAGTAAACTGTATGATTATTTAGGAAACTATCAGGATTCCGTTGTTTCTGCTTATTTTGAAAACAACCAGGAAGAACTTGAACCTATTACTCTTAAATCCAACCAATTGTATTTAGCTTGTATCACTGTATTTGATGATTCTATTAATTTGGGATATAGTTCCTCAATTGATTATTTGTCTAATACAGTTCTTCATGATGATGCTTTTAGTCCTGTTGCAATAAAAGAACTTCCGGGTCAAGCAAATCCTACATGGTATAATTCTGGGTTTGGAACTGAAATGGCTCCTGGATTAACTATTGAGTTTGGCCCTAGCACTGTTGGAATTAAGGAAAACAAAATTTCGACTTTTGAACAAATGCCTTACCCTAACCCAACCAATAATTACATCAGTATTCCTTTAAAGGGAGATTATGCAGGCATGGTTGAACTTTTGGTAATTGATATTACAGGTAAAATCGTGAAATCAGAAAGGATCAACATTTCAAATTCTACTATTTTAAACGTAAATACTTCAGATATTAATAGTGGAACTTATTTCTTCCAGGTAAAAAGTGAGAATAAAAAAACACTTTCTTTTCCTGTTGTTATTGCTAAATAGTTTATATTTATTTAATAAAAAAGAGGCTGCCCAAAAGGGAGGCCACTGAAAAAGCTAACCCCAAGGGCTGACAGGATTACAGAAAATAACAACAATTAAAACCAAAACCCCGAAGGGGTGTTATAAAAATAAACAATCAATAATTTCACACCTCCGGGGTTGAACTGGAATTAAAAATATTAATCTATAATTGTATCATCCCTTCGGGATTAGCTTTTTCAGTGGCTCCCCAAAAGGGTAGCATCTTTTGTTTTTTTAAACCCTTTAAAACAACTATTAGTAAAGAAAATTAAAAAAATTTGCAAAAAAAAAGTAAAACATAATGCTTTATTAATAAGCTTTTCCTAACTTTGTAAGAATAAATAAATTATCAATTAACTAAAAATTTACAAAATGAAAAGAAAAATACTTTTACTATTTGGTTTTTTTACAGCCCTGGCTATTAACAACCAGGCAAATGCACAAGTTGTTTTTAATGTAAAAACACCACTAAGCATGGAAGGTAATTACGATTTTACTTATTCATCATCATCTGCAACGGGTACTTGGGGCGCTGATTTGTCTACAGTGGCTATTACAGATACTCTTGTAATAATAAGAGACAATGCTGTTGGAGATTCCCTTGGTTGTACTGCTGCGATTAATTCTGCACAAATTGCAGGACAATTTGCAGTTGTTTACCGTGGTTCATGCCAATTTGGAAAAAAAGCGCTTGAAGCTCAAAATGCAGGCGCTACTGCAGTAATAATTATAAACAATGTAGCAGGTGGAGCAGTTGGAATGGCTGGTGGAGATTTTGGAAGCCAGGTAACAATTCCAGTTGTTATGATAAGTGCTGAGGACGGTGCATTATTTAGATCTGCAATTGATGCAGGAACAATGACTGCCTTTATTGGTTCTAAGGCAGGCCTTTTTGTAACTGATCTTGGATTTGATAAATCTGATATCATCGTTGCATCAGGTGCAGCTATTCCTAAAGTTTTAGCCCAAAACGGAAGTGACTTTAATATCCCTGTTGGACTTTATGTTTATAACTATGGTTCTGCGAACCAAACTAATGTAACTGTTAGTGCTCAAATTATGCTAAGTACATCATCAGTTTATTCTCAAAGCACTACCATTAATCTTGCAAGCGGTGCAGATGCATTTGTTGCTCTTCCTACTTTTTCCTTACCAAGTTATAGTGTAGGTGAATATACAATGACATATTCAATTACTCCTAGTGTTGCGGATGAAGATCCTTCTGATAATTCAGTTGTAAGCAAATTCAGAATTACTGATTCTCAGTATTCCAAAGTAATGCTTAAACCAGATCCAAACAACGATGCGAATATGCTGCCAATTACAACAGGTTCTACAAGTGCAGGAGGAGTTTACGAAGAATTTTACTGGTGTACTGCAATGAAGGTAAACAATGCAAATGGTGCACAAGTTCACGGATTTTCTTTTAGCACAAGAAATAATTTTAGAGATTTGACAGGATCATCAGTAAGATCTGAATTATACAAATGGAATAACATAAGTCCTTCAGGATTTGATTCACTTGTTCAAATAGGATCAATTTTATATGATTATGAGTCTGATTTACAAGATACTCTTGTCTATTCTTATTTCTTAGATTCTAATGAAGAGCTGCAACCAATTGCACTTGAAAATAACCAGTTGTATTTAGCTTGTGTTGTTGTATTTGAAGATTCAACAAACATTGGATATAGCAATGCTATTAACCACAACGCAAGTACTGAAAAGTACAGAGATGCGTATAATCCTGTTGGGATTAAAGATTTATCAACTCAAGCAAGCGTTACATGGTATACAGGATTTTCTGGTGGTAATTCATCCCCAGCTATAACTATCCAGTTTGGCCCTAGTACAGTAGGTGTTGAAGAAAACAAAATTTCTACAATAGAGCACATGCCTTACCCAAATCCTGCCAATAATTACATCAGCATTCCTTTAAAAGGAAATCATGCAGGCATGGTTGAACTTAAGGTAATTGATGTAACAGGTAAAATTGTGAAGTCTGAAACCATCAACGTTTCAAATTCAAATGTTTTAACTGTAAGTACTTCTGATATTGAAAATGGTATCTATTTCTTCCAATTAAAAAGTGGAGATAACAAAGCAACTTCATTCTCTGTAGTGATTGCTAAATAATTTAATATTTTCTTTTCATAAAAAAAGGCTGTTCCAAAAGGACAGCCTTTTTTTATGAAATAGCCATGCACGAACCGTTCACAAACGCTAATGAATATAGCATCGGGATGGCCTTAAAAAAACAAATTATATACATATGAAATAGCCATGCACTAACCATGCACTAACACTTATAAATATAACATGGAGTCCAAATAAATCGGGATGACATTTAAAAGACAAATGCTTTAGCATTCATGATTTCCTTAGAGGAATAATTAAAAAACAATTAATTATCTGCATTAAAATAGCAATTCATAAAACATTAAAAAAACAGCGAGTTGGTCAGTTTTTTTTGATCATAAAGTTCAGGAAATCTCTGCGGCTCTCTGTTACTTCTCCGTGTAACTCCATGAAATAATAGGGTCCTGCAATCTGTGCAGACACTGCTTTTTTATTTTACAGAGGGGACCGGAATAAATCCTAAAAGTTTAGGGAATCTCTGTGGCCCTCTGTGACTTCTCCGTGCAACTCTGTGAAATAAAAGAAACTATGCCATCTCTAATATGAAGCTCAGCGTAATGAGGAATCAATATCGGGGTGCAGAAGTGTCATTTATATTCGAACTCAGGTTATTACAAAACTTATAGCTAAAACCTAAAAAGAAGATTAGCTTGAAAAAGACTTTGGTTAAAATCAAATTGGGTTGTACCCGAATTCTTGATATGTACTCCTGTTGTTCGATCAATTAATTCACGCTCTCCAACAGAAAAAACAAAATCCATATAAACCTGGGCTGATAACAAAAAATGCTCTGTAAGCGGGAAAATAAGTCCTGCAACAACACCTACTCCTCCTCCCATCAATTGATTTCTTTCCTGATAAAGTTCTTCAGGATCACCCATTGGTCTAACGTACTTATGCCTTTCAGGAAAAGCAGCAATGGAATCAATAAAATAATCTTGTTCCACAATTCTTCTAAATGTATTTTCTTGCCTATAAATAAGATCCGCGCCTATAAATCGTGTTATTTTGCTGTTGGTTTTCCGGTATTCAATTCCAATAAAACCAGCATAATGGTAACCTCCTCTTTCATTGGAAGTTGTAATTAGCAAACTATCCCCAACAATTACATCGTAACTTGTTGGGTCCCAATAATTTTGCTGGGGTGAAACTATGCCTCCTGCTCTTAACCAATATTTACCCTTTAAGTGTCGCTTATACATCAAACCAAACTCTGATTGATAAGGAGCACCAGCCCCAATAATAACCTGAACAACAGGAGTGAAATTAAGCCAAATCTCATTTTTGTTAATGGTATCTAATATACCTTGCTCTTCTATTTCCTGCGAAAAACTTTGATTGGAGCCAATACAAACCATAAAGCAAAACATTATTTTTTTCATGATGTTAAATTTAGTGGATAAACAAGATGTAATTTAATAAAATTGATTGAATATCTCTTATTGGTATATAAAAACAAATGTTTCTTATTAATTTTTTTATAGCAGGAATAAGCCAATGAATGGAAAAGGTTAATTTTTCATAAACATCAGCATACTTAATTTTAATGGGCCTTAATCTTTAAGTTAGTCCAATACTACTATTTAAGGTCAAAGAAGCTATTCACTCCAATTAATCTTTCAACCGTATAACCCTCTGCATACCTTACTCCTATTTGGCGGCCAAAATCAGCGGCCCTTGATTTTACCACTTCCAGGAAATCTTCACCTGATATAGGGGTTTGGGGTTCTATGGAATCAGGATTAAAAAACTGGGATGAAAAGGCAAGTATTGCTGTTGTTTTTTGCTCCATAAAGGCAGTAATATCTATTGCAATATCGGGTTTTATATACCTATCCTGTACATAATGATAAACAGAATCGGGTCTCCAGGCTTCTTGCGGAAAACCATTCATATTTGTTTCAATCTTTATTAATCCTGAATAAAAACAAGCATCTGAAATAAGCTTGCCTGCTCTACCATGATCAGGATGTCTGTCTGACATGGCATTACAGAGAACAACCTTTGGCTTATAATGCCTTAATTTTTTAATCACTTGTAACAAATGATACTGGTCTGTATTGAAAAATCCATCGGCAAATAAAAGATTTTCTCTTACTTTTACTTCAAGTATTTCTGCCGCTTTTTGAGCCTCTTTTACCCTTAAATCTGCATTACCCCTGGTTCCTAGTTCACCACGGGTAAGATCAATTATTCCGGTTTGCAATCCAAGGGAATTATGGTGCAAAATGGTGCCTGAACAGCCAAGTTCAACATCATCGGGATGAGCACCAAAGGCAAGAATATCAAGTTTCATACTAATTGTTGAGCCAGTTTAACACCTCTTCAGAATCAGGGCTTTCTTTAGGGGAAACCGATTTAACCCAATTGCCGTTTTCATCTATTAAAAATTTCTGAAAATTCCATGTTACTGAAGCATCTTGCACACCATTTTGTTCCTTCAATGTCAACCATTGATATATGGGATGGATTGCCTTTCCCTTTACTGATATTTTTTCCATCATTTGAAAAGAAACACCGTAATTTTTTTGGCAAAATGCGGCAATTTCCTCATTGCTTGCCGGTTCTTGGCCAAGAAAATCATTTGCAGGAAAACCTATAATTACAAACTTTTCGGCTCCATATTTCTTGTATAATTGCTCTAATTGAACATATTGGGGAGTAAGTCCGCATTTGGAGGCCGTATTTACTATCATTACTTTTTTCCCTTTAAGTTCCGAAAAATTAAATTCATTTCCATCAATGGTAGTGGCCCTATATTCATGCAATGTTTTCATAGTTACTTGATTTTTCGTGTTCGTGTTTTTCGACTTATTTCCCTGTGCGCAACCAATTACTGGTATTAATACAAGGAAAATAAAAAAATTTACATTCATCAACTTTATTTATTTAAGGATTAGAATAATCAAAAGTATGAAAATAACGGATATTGAATACATTTTAGTTTTAGCTAATATGCACAAATAAGTATCTTTGGACTCAAATTATGATTCTAAAAGAAATAAAACACTTGCTTCATAAAGAAGTAATGCTGGAATGGAGACAAAAATCCTCAATAAACGGTATTCTGCTTTATGTTGCCTCTACAATTTTTGTGGTGTACCTATCCTTTAGAACAGTAACCCATCCTGCAACCTGGAATGCTCTTTTCTGGATTATAATGCTTTTTGCTGCCACCAATGCAGCTGGCAAAAGTTTCAGCAGAGAGAGTAGATCAACAGGCCTATATATTTATTCTATTGTAAGTCCACAGGCCGTTATCTTATCAAAAATAATTTATAATATCATCCTTATGATTGTAATTTCAATGATCAGCTATTTTTTTTACAGTCTGTTTATAGGAAATATTGTTCAGGATGTTCCAATGTTTTTGCTCTCCCTTTTATTAGGAAGCATGGGCTTTGCCTCTGTACTTACCCTTGTTGCTGCTATTGCATCCAAATCAGGCAACAACCTTACTTTAATGGCTATTCTGAGTTTTCCCGTGCTACTTCCTCTTTTGATAACATTAATAAAAATCTCGAAAAATGCCATTGATGGTATCGATCCATCCATAAGTTATCAATATATGTTCATATTAATGCTTATAAATATGATAATTGTCATTCTCTCCTTTATATTATTTCCATACCTTTGGCGGGATTAATAGAAAAGTTGAGAACAGATGAATTTAGAATCAACATTTTTAATTGGTTCTACTTTTTAGTTGAAATTCTAAATGAAATAAAAATTTACAGGATAAATTGCTTTCATTTTGAAAATTAAATTGAAAATTAACTTTAATCCTGAAACCTTTAACCTATATTAAAACTTGCAACAAATATTAAAAAAACACTGGTGGAAAATTCTTGCCGTTGTTTTAATTGTCTATACTATTATCGCGGGTTTTTTGTTTGATGTTCCCCGACTTCCAATATTAAATGAAACCATTAGAAATCTTTATTTCCATGTAACCATGTGGTTTAGCATGATGATCATTTTACTGGTTTCCTTGATTTATAGTATAAAATATTTATCCGGATTCAACATTAAGCATGATATTATTGCCTGTGAAGCTGCTAATACAGGAATTTTTCTTGGTGTATTAGGTTTATTAACAGGAATGGTATGGGCTAAGTTCACCTGGGGAGATTGGTGGGTGAATGACCCAAAACTCAATGGTGCTGCTATAACCATGCTTATTTACCTTGCTTATTTTGTGCTAAGAAATTCTATGGATGAGGAACAAAAAAGAGGACGTGTAGCTGCAGTATACAATATTTTTTCATACATAATGCTTATTGTCTTTTTAATGATCCTGCCAAGAATGACCGATTCTCTTCATCCGGGAAACGGAGGAAATCCTGGGTTTGGAGGATATGATTTGAATGATAACATGAAACTTGTATTTTATCCCGCAATCATTGGTTGGACATTAATGGGGGTTTGGCTAATGTCACTAAGGATTCGGACAAGTAAAATTCAAAGAAAAGTTGATTTTAACAATTAGGAAAAATGGCGAAAAATAAATGGGTTTTAACCTTGTTTTTAATACTTACAGGCAAATTAATGTATGCTCAAGGCAATGATGTGGAAATGGCTGATTTTTTACACCAGTCAGGAAAAATATTTGTAGTTGTTGCGGTTCTTCTGATTATTTTTACAGGAATTCTTGTGTACCTTATTACGCTTGACAGGAAAATAGGCCAATTAGAAAAAAGAATAAAGGATTAAAAGAATAATTGAAATTTGGAGTTGTAATAGCACCTGTGGTGATTAGAGTTTGAGTTGTTAAATGAACAAGCAATTTGATCTCATATACTAAACAAATTAGATAAATATGAAAAAAACACATATTATCGGAATTATAATAATTGCTCTTGCAATTGGCGCTATATTAAGCACAGTTGCTGATTCTAGCACTTATGCCTCTTTTGAATTGGCTGAGAATAACCCTGGAGAAGAATTTCATGTGGTTGGACAATTGAATAAGGAAAAAGAAATGCTTTATGATCCTCAAGTAGATGTTAATTTATTTACTTTTTATCTTATTGATAATGAAGGTAAAGAATTAAAAGTAAACTTCAAAGGAACTAAACCTCAGGATTTTGAACGATCAGAACAAATAGTTTTAACCGGAAAATATGAGGAGGGAAACTTTATTGCCAATAAAATTTTAATGAAATGTCCCTCAAAATACAATGAAGGAGCAAATTCAGAATTCACAGAGGTAAAAGCCAATAGTTAGGAAAAAAGTTAATGGAAATACAATATATAGGGGAACAACTATTACCTGGCCAAACAGGTAATTTTTTCATTGTTCTATCATTCATAAGTGCGCTTGTTGCCGCAATAAGCTATTTTTTTGCAGTAAAGGAAAATCCACTTATTGGGTCTTGGAAAAGATTTGCAAGAGTTTCTTTTCTTGTACATTCCCTGGCAATTTTTGGAATTATTGCAACCTTATTTTATCTTTTGTTTAATCACCGCTTTGAATATTACTATATCTGGCAACATTCATCCACGGAACTTCCAATGCGTTATATACTTTCCTGTTTTTGGGAAGGACAGGAGGGCAGCTTTTTGCTCTGGTCATTTTGGCATGTGATTTTGGGTCTTTTTCTTTTGCGTGTTTCTAAAAGTTGGGAAGCCCCTGTTATGTCAGTATTTTCAATGGTGCAGGTGTTTTTAACATCTATGCTTTTAGGAATATGGGTTTTAGGATACAAATTGGGAAGTAACCCTTTTCTCTTACTTCGCGATCATCCTGATATGGCAAATTTGCCTTTTCTTTTAAACCCTGAATATTTAGCTCAAATTGATGGAAGGGGACTTAATCCACTTTTACAAAATTATTGGATGACAATTCATCCCCCGGTATTGTTCCTTGGTTTTGCCTCTACACTTGTTCCATTCGCTTATGCCATAGCAGGCTTATGGACACAAAAATATACAGAGTGGTTAAAACCTGCTATTCCATGGACTTATTTTGGAATAATGATTTTTGGAACAGGAATATTAATGGGTGGAGCCTGGGCTTATGAAGCATTAAGTTTTGGAGGATTTTGGGCATGGGATCCGGTTGAAAATGCCTCCCTTGTTCCCTGGCTTACAATGGTAGGAGCAGCTCACGTGATGATTATTCATAAAAACAAGGGAACTTCCCTTTTCACAACCTTTTTTCTTACAATAATCACTTTTATCCTTGTTTTGTATTCAACTTTTTTAACCAGAAGTGGAATATTAGGTGACTCTTCAGTCCATGCCTTTGCTGACCTTGGTATGGCAGGACAATTACTGGTTTACCTGTTGTTTTTTTCAATTGGAGCAGGAATTTTATTGGCTTTTAATTACAAGCATTTGCCAAAAAACGAAAAGGAAGAAAGCATAATGAGTAGGGAATTCTGGATGTTTATTGGTTCTCTTGTGCTTTTAATCTCTGCATTTCAAATATCTTTTACAACTTCAATACCTGTAATTAATGCTGTTTTTCAAACTAACCTGGCCCCCCCTCTGGATCCTGTTGCACATTATAACAGCTGGCAGCTTCCTTTTGCCATTATTATTGCCTTGTTAATTGCTATTGGGCAATATTTAAAATACAAGGATACCTCATTAAAAGAATTTTTTAAAAAAATAAGTATTGCACTTGCTGCTGCAATCATTCTTTCTGCAACCTTTGCCTGGTCATTAAAAATGGATAATGTTTTTCATATCCTTCTTTTGTTCACCTCTATGTTTGCTGTAATTGCCAATATCAATTACTACATTTTTATTTTAAAAGGGAAAATAAACTTTTCAGGGGCTTCCATAGCCCATATTGGTTTTGCTTTATTACTTTTCGGAGCACTTTTATCTACTTCAAAAAGCACCATTATTTCCACCAATACTTCAGGAATTGATATAAAAAGCCTTGGCGATAGTTTCAGTAATCAGGATAATATAATGCTGGTAAAAGGCGATACGCTTAGAATGGGCAATTATTTTGTGATCTACAAGGGAAAAAAGACTGAAGGAATCAATATTCACTATGAAGTAGAATATCTTACAAAAGACAAAGAAGATAATTACACATCTGAATTTACGCTTTTTCCGTTAATACAAACAAATCCAAGAATGGGAAATGTAGCAGAACCTGATACAAGACACTTCCTTAGCTTTGATGTTTATACACATATTACCTATGCAGAATTAGATGAACCTAAAATAACTGATTCAGATAAATACAAAGCCGCAAATTCCTTTATGGCCTCAATTGGCGATACTCTATTTTCAAGTAACAGCATAATTATTTTGGAAGATGTTTCACGAAAGGTTGATAAAGAGAAATATCAACTGGCCGAAAATGATATGGCTGTAAAAGCAAGGTTAAAAATTACTGATATAAACAACACTGTAAGCTTTGTAGAGCCCTTATTTATTTTACGTGATGATTATATTGTTCCAGTTCAAGCCAGCAGTGAAGAATTAGGATTGAAATTCACCTTTGATAAAATTGACACAGAGACAGGGAAAATACAAATCAATATTGCAGAAAAACATTCAAATTCTAGAGAATTCATTATTATGAAAGCCATTATTTTCCCTTACATTAACATTCTTTGGATGGGTTGTATTATAATGGTTATTGGTACTATGCTTGCCATAAGACATAGGTTGATAAAAAAATGAAACGATGAGTAAAAAGGCTTCAGCAAATTTCCCGGAAATTGTTTTGATCGGAGCCGGAAATCTGGCAACTCATCTGGGTAAATGCCTTTATGGAAAAGGTTTTAAAATAGCCCAGGTTTACAGTAAAACCCAAAATTCTGCCAATATACTTGCAAAAGCCCTTAAAGCAGAGCCAATAACCAGTTTTACGAGTATAAAAAAAGATTCGGATTATTATTTTATCTGCCTAAAGGATGATGTAATAAACGAATCCGTTAGTAAGATTCCTGTTGTGAAGGGAATTGTAATACATACTTCCGGGAGTGTTTCTATGGGCCTGTTGAGTGAAAAATTTGAGCATTGCGGGGTTTTATATCCCATTCAAACATTCAACAAAAAAATTAAAAAAATATCCTTTAAACACATACCATTATGTACAGAGGCAAGTAATGAATATTCCCTGAATTCAATTTTACAGCTTGCCAATACCCTTTCAGATGATGTGAGGCTGATAAATTCAAAACAACGACAGGTTATTCACTTAGCAGCTGTTTTTGCTTGTAATTTCTCCAACCATCTTTTTGCTATTGCTGCTGATTTATTAAAAAAAGAAGAAATTGATTTTTCCATTTTATATCCCTTAATTGTTCAAACCATTGAAAAGGTTAAATCAAATACTCCACTTGAAGTTCAAACTGGTCCAGCAGTAAGAAGTGATCTTAAAACAATTGAAAAGCACATGGAATTATTACAAAACGAAATAAATTACCAGGAAATATATAGAGTAATTACCGGAAATATTTTAAATTCACATCAGAAATAAGCCTAGATATGGAAGTTAATTTTAAAATCCTTATGAAAGATATCACCACTTTTGTATTTGATGTGGATGGTGTTTTAACAGATGGCAATGTTATACTTCTGCCTACAGGAGAACAAGCGCGCAGAATGAATATTAAAGATGGTTATGCCTTGCAGCTGGCCATTAAAAAAGGATATAAAATTTGCATTATTACGGGTGGAAAATGTGAAATGGTAAAGCAAAGATTAAAGGGGCTGGGAATAAATGATATTTATTTAAATATTTCAGATAAGGCAGACAAATTAGAGGATTATATTTATGATAATGATTTGAAAAAAAAACACATTCTTTACATGGGTGATGATATGCCTGATTATGAGGTTATGCTTATGGCAGGAATAGCTGCTTGTCCAAACGATTCAGCTCCTGAAATAAAAGAAATTTCTGCCTATGTTTCTCATTTAAATGGTGGGCAAGGTTGTGTTAGAGATGTAATTGAACAGGTTCTAAAGGTTCAGGGTAAATGGCAACATGAAGCTTCAGTAAAAAGTATAATTTAATCCTATCTTAAGTCATTTAAGCATTTCTCCTTAATAAATGCAAAAGTAATTTCTGTTGATTTAAAATTTTTCCCCTTTCTATTCCATTTTCCAAATTAGCTCCTTTTAATTCAATCTTATTTTTATGGATTTTTATCAGAGAATATACTTGAAAGAGGATATATTTTATACACTTAAAAACCAAAAGGAAAGCCAAAGTTTATTATCTTTAATACAATGATTCCATTTTTTAAATTAATCCGTTGGCCTAACCTGCTAATCATTGCACTTATCCAGTATCTAGTAAGGTATCTGATATTAAAGCCAATGTTAGCATTGTCACATATTGATTTGCAATTAAGTCATTTTGATTTTTTTCTTTTGGTTTTGTCAACAATGCTTATTGCAGGGGGAGGATATATTATCAATGATTATTTTGATACAAAAATAGATCGCATCAATCGTCCTGAAAATGTAGTTGTGGGAAAAACCATTAAACGAAGGGTAGCAATAGTTTCTCATATATTTTTAAGTCTTATAGGTATATTTCTTGGTTTTTACGTAGGTTATAAAGCAGGGATGTATAAATTGGGATTTGTTCATTTTATTTCTTCAGGCCTTTTGTGGTTCTACTCCACTGATTTTAAAAGGCTTCCCTTTACCGGTAATTTTATTGTTGCCATCCTTTCAGCCTTGGTTCCCGTGATTGTACCCTTATTTGAGATTCCTCCATTAAATAATGCCTATTCAGATATTTTAATAGAAACACAAACCAATTTCAATTTCCTGTTTTATTTTCCTGCAGGCTTTTCCATTTTTGCATTTTTGTTCACCCTAATCAGGGAAATAATAAAGGATATTGAAGATTACAACGGGGATAAAGCTTTTGGATTAAACACTCTGCCAATATTGTATGGGATAAATAAAGCAAAAACACTTGTAATGACGGTAATTTTATTTACTATTATTTTGCTCGGATTTCTTCAATTCTGGCAATTGAAAAACAGTGATATTTTATCTTTCATGTATATTTTACTGGCAATTCAACTGCCTACTATTTATCTGGTATTCAGATTAAAACAAGCCACAACCCCTGAAGATTTTCATGCTGCCAGCAGTTTCACCAAACTCATTATGCTCCTTGGCATATTGTATTCAGTAATAATATTTATGATTTTAAATTAAACCAATTACACAACATATGAAATAGCCATGCACAAACCATGCACAAACGCTAATGAAGATAACCTGGCTATCCCGATAAATCGGGATGACAGTTAAAAACAAATTATATACATATGAAATAGCCATGCACAAACCATTCACAAACAGCAATGAATATAACCTGGCTATCCCGATAAATCGGGATGACAGTTAAAAAACAAATTATATACATATGAAAAATATTATTCGCTTCGCATTAATTTCTACTGCTTTTTTTTCTCCTTTTACTGTAAATACTGGATTTTCTCAGTGTAAATCAAAGGAAATCGTAAAATCATCAAAAACCAAACTTCAGCCCTATAAATATTCTGGTGCTGCTGTTAATGATTTTATTATTGATGATAAATCAAAAATGATTGATATTGAATTTACAGTTTACGAAGGACAGGAATACAGACTTGTTTTTTGTCCTTCGTTAAATCTCACTCAAGACATTAAAATCAGTATTTACGATAAAAGAAAAAACTTTAAATCACGAAAACTTATTTTTGAAACATCATCAAAAAGTGAAAATCCTCTTTTCTTTGATCCCCCAAAATCCGGTAACTACTATATTGAATATACAATACCTGCTAATGAAAATCCAGAAACAAAAAGTGAAGGTTGTATGGTACTGATGATTGGTTATCAAACAAAGAAATAATAGATACTTTTTATTACTTAATAAAGAATAATGATCCGGATCATTTATTCATTTAATTATCGCAATCAATAATATAAAATACTCCGCAGATTATAATGATTAACATAACCCTACCTGACGGCTCAATAAGAGAATATAAAGAAGGCATTACTGCCCTGGAAATTGCAGCTTCAATTAGTGAGGGATTGGCACGCAATGTACTTGCTGCTAAAGTCGAAAATGAAGTTTGGGACGCAACAAGACCTATTCATAAAGATTCATCCTTAAAGCTGTTAACATGGAATGATCAGGAAGGAAAGAATGCAATGTGGCATTCATCTGCCCACCTTTTAGCGGAGGCACTTGAAACAATTTACCCTGGAGTTAAATTTGGAATAGGCCCCCCAATTGAAAATGGTTTTTATTATGATGTGGATTTGGAAGGTCAAAACATTTCATCGGATGATTTCAAAAAAATTGAAGATAAAATGCTTGAACTTGCCAGGCAAAAAAATAAATTTGAACGAAAAGAAATTTCAAAAAAAGAGGCCGTAGAATTTTTCAAGAAAAAAAAGGATGAATATAAATTAGAACTTCTTGAAGGTTTAAATGACGGAGATATTACCTTTTATTCCCAGGGAAATTTTACTGATTTATGCAAAGGTCCTCATATTCCAGATACTGGTTTTATTAAGGCAATAAAATTATTGAACATTGCAGGTGCTTATTGGAGAGGAGACGAAAAAAGAAAACAATTAACCCGTATTTATGGTATTACTTTTCCTAAACAAAAGGAACTGGATGAGTACTTGATTTTATTGGAAGAGGCAAAGAAAAGAGATCACCGCAAATTAGGTAAGGAACTCGAGCTTTTCACTTTTAGTGAAAAAGTAGGAATGGGTCTGCCATTATGGCTTCCCAAAGGAGCAGCACTGCGCGAAAGACTGGAGAATTTCCTTAAAAAAGCGCAACTAAAAGCTGGTTATGAACCGGTAATTACTCCTCACATTGGCCATAAAAATTTATATGTAACTTCCGGTCATTATGAAAAATACGGGGCTGATTCATTTCAACCAATAAAAACACCACAAGAGGGTGAAGAGTTTTATTTAAAGCCCATGAATTGCCCCCATCACTGTGAAATCTATAAAAGTAAACCAAGATCCTATAAAGACCTTCCTGTTCGCTATGCTGAATTTGGGACAGTTTACCGGTATGAACAAAGCGGTGAGTTGCATGGCTTAACAAGGGTAAGGGGATTTACACAAGATGATGCTCACTTGTTTTGCATGCCCGAGCAAGTAAAAGAAGAATTTATTAAAGTAATTGATTTAGTGCTTTATGTATTTAAAGCACTTGATTTTCCTGATTATACCGCACAAATATCACTTCGGGATAAAATCAACAGAAGTAAATATATAGGAAGCGATGAGAATTGGGAAAAAGCAGAATCTGCAATTATAGAAGCTGCTGCAGAAAAAGGACTAAGCACGGTTGTGGAATATGGAGAGGCGGCCTTCTACGGCCCCAAACTCGATTTTATGGTAAAGGATGCTTTGGGAAGAAAGTGGCAGTTAGGTACAATTCAGGTGGATTATAATCTCCCAGAGCGTTTTGAACTGGAATATACCGGAAGTGACAATAAAAAACACCGTCCGGTAATGATACATCGGGCTCCATTTGGTTCCCTGGAAAGATTTGTTGCGGTTCTGATTGAACATTGTGCCGGAAATTTTCCTATTTGGCTCACACCAGACCAGGTTGCAATACTCCCTATCAGTGAGAAATACAACGATAATGCAAAAAATCTTTTAAATGTGTTAAAAAATTACGATATTCGCGGCTTTGTTGATGACAGGAATGAGAAAATAGGCAAGAAAATAAGAGACACTGAAATGAAAAAAGTCCCTTATATGCTGATTTTGGGAGAAAAAGAAGTCAATGAGAATACCATTGCAGTAAGAAAACACGTTGAAGGAGACTTAGGTACTTTTACAGTTGAAGGATTTAAGGATTTATTAAATAAAGAAATAGAAAACAAATTAGTAACATTTTAATTTAAGGAGGATTAATTTATAGCAACAGATAATAGGTTTGTGCGGCCAAGGTTTCAAAAAAAAGAAGAAGCGCATAAAATAAACGAGAAAATCAGAGCCAGGGAGATCAGGTTAGTAGGAGATAATGTAGAAACTGAGGTTGTTTCACTTGAAAAAGGATTAGAAATAGCCAAGGAAATGGATCTTGATTTAGTAGAAATTGTTCCCAATGCTACCCCTCCAGTTTGTAAAGTAGTTGATTATAAAAAATTCCTTTATGAACTTAAAAAGAAGGCCAAGGAAATAAAAGCCAAAGCATCTAAAATAGTTGTAAAGGAAATACGTTTTGGGCCCAATACGGATGACCATGATTTTAATTTCAAACTAAATCATGCCATAAAATTTTTGGAAGAAGGAGCAAAAGTGAAGGCTTTTGTGTTTTTTAAAGGAAGATCGATTATTTATAAGGAACAAGGCGAAGTTTTACTTTTAAAGTTTGCCCAGGCCCTTGAAGAATTCGGAAAAGTTGAAAGTATGCCTGCACTCGAGGGCAAAAGAATGATTATATTTTTAGCACCTAAAAAGAAAATTAAATAACAATTAAATATATCCACGGAAATGCCAAAGATGAAAACAAATTCCAGTGCTAAGAAAAGGTTTAGACTAACCGGCTCTGGAAAACTTAAAAGAAAGCAAGCTTTTAAAAACCACATCCTTACTAAAAAATCTACCAAAAGAAAAAGAAATCTTACTGGTTTCACAATGGTACATGATGCAGATCAGGGGAACATCAAGCTTTTGCTTTGTATAGGTAAATAAAAAATTATTAACCAGGTATTCAGCAACAAAGATTCTCTGAAAATGAGAACGCTGCTTATCAAAAAACCAATAAATTATGCCAAGATCGGTCAATACGGTGGCTTCTAGAGCCCGCAGAAAAAAAATATTAAAATTAACCAGAGGTTATTTCGGTGCAAGAAAAAATGTTTGGACTGTTGCTAAAAATACTTTAGAAAAAGGTTTAACTTACGCATATCGCGATAGAAAAGCAAAAAAGAGAACTTTCAGAGGACTGTGGATCCAAAGAATTAATGCAGGAGTAAGAGAACACGGTATGTCTTATTCTGAATTTATGGGTAAAGTTCATGCAAAAGGAATTAACCTTAACAGAAAAGTACTTGCTGATTTAGCAATGAACCATCCAATTGCTTTTAAAAGCGTTGTAGATTCTGTAAAGTAAAATCATATATCAAATAACAAAAAAGGGAATCCTAATTTTAGGATTCCCTTTTTTATTGCATCATTTTTTCTGCTTAGCGGTCTTTGCATTTTTCTGGCTTGATCCATTTTTCTCGGTGCGCTTTTTACGTGAAAACTATTATTCTTCACTTTTTGTGTGAAAACATATTAGCGGACTTGCACATTTTTTCTCTGCGCTCTTTGCGTGAAAATCGTATAGTTAATAAGAAATCAAGGACTGATTACTTAATATTTGACTTTATTTTTAGATGGTTGAATTTGCAATATCTTAGCGACCTTTGCGTCTTTTTTTCTTTGTGCTCTTTGCGTGAAAATGCAAATATAATTCCGAAATAAAAAAAAGCGAAAAATCCGGTTAATTCTATTTCTCTTTGTGTGAAAATTATTTATTCCCGTTTTTTGTATGAAAACAAATAAAAAAGAACATTAATTCTTTTTTACTCTGCTTTTTCCAATATAAGCCAAATAATAATCAGGATTGATTTTCAATGCTAAATCATAATTTTCCAGCGCTTTAGGAAAATCCCCCAAGCGCTCATAACAATAACCGCGCATGTATAAAGCCTCATAATAGGAAGGCTTAAAAGATAAGGCATTACTAAAATGATCAATTGCTGTTTTATACTCTTTAAGATATTCAGAATGAACATAACCAAGGTTATAATGAGCATAGACATGTTCAGTGTCTATTTCCAAAATATTGAAATAAGATTCAATCGCTTTCTTATGCATGTTGTTTTCCTGGCAAAAAACTCCTGCTGCATACCAAGCCTCAATACTATTGGGTGTTACTTTTAATGCATTGTTATAGTAATCAAGAGCAAGTTTGTTTTTTTGGGTTGCAAATAAAAGCCCCAGTTGCATATAAGCGTGGTAATAATCAGGATCCTGCTCAACAGTAGTTTGAAAGCTTGAAACAGCCTTGGCAGTATCTCCGGATTCCTTAAAAGCCATTCCCTTAATAAAATAAGCCTTCGCATTATACTTGTCTATTCTTAAAATTTTATCGATGTTTCCAATTGATTCCTTGTAATTTTTTAAATATAAATGCAGTTCTGCCAATTTCATACGTGCATCAATATTTTCAGGCTCTAGCTCAAGCGCCTTTTCTAAGGCTGCCTTCACATTTCCGGCAAGACCTTTTGTAAAATACAAGTCGGAAAGAGTAACAAAATATTCTGCCTTTGAGCTATCAAGCTTAAAAAGCCTGGACATATCAGAAAGCGCAGCATCTATATTGCCATTTGTTTGCAAAAAGTACTTTGCCCGCTCATGATAGAGCTTGGGATCATTGGGGTTTTTCTTTATTTTTTCATTAATAAAAACAAGGGCGGAATCTGCAGAAACAGCAACAACAACATCTTCAATTTTTTCTTCCTGCTCTTTTTGAACACATGAAAAAAGCAAAAAAGAACAAATAAAAACGAGTAAAATCTTTGGATTGTACATAATAAAAAAAAGCCGGCTTACCTGTTTTGGGATAAGCCGGCAGAATTTGATTTTTTAATTAACCGGTACTTTATATAAAACAGCTTTAATTTTCATTTCCAATTCCTCGGCAAGCTCAAGGTTATCCAGCAATAAATTCTTAACAGCATCTCTTCCCTGTCCAAGTTTGGTATCTCCATAACTGAACCATGATCCACTTTTCTTTATAATATTTTGCTCAACACCAATATCAATAATTTCTCCAACCTTTGAAATTCCTTCTCCATATAAAATGTCAAATTCAGCCTGACGAAAAGGTGGAGCAACTTTGTTTTTTACAACTTTTACTCTTGTTCTGTTCCCAATTACATTATCGGCATCTTTAATTTGGCCTATTCTTCTTATATCAAGTCTTACAGAAGCATAAAACTTAAGTGCATTTCCACCCGTTGTAGTTTCAGGATTACCAAACATTACACCGATCTTTTCCCTTAATTGATTGATAAATATGCAACAGCAACCTGTCCTGCTTATAGTGGCGGTTAATTTTCTCAATGCCTGTGACATCAATCTTGCTTGTAAGCCCATTTTAGAATCACCCATCTCCCCTTCTATTTCACTTTTTGGTGTTAATGCGGCTACAGAGTCAATTACAATAATATCAATAGCTCCTGATCGGATAAGGTTTTCAGTGATTTCAAGTGCTTGCTCCCCATTATCTGGTTGAGAAATTAGCAGGTTATCTGTGTCAACACCTAAATTGTGAGCATATACTCTGTCAAATGCATGTTCTGCATCTATAAAGGCAGCTATTCCACCATTCTTCTGGGCCTGGGCAATAGCGTGAATGGCCAGGGTTGTTTTACCAGATGATTCAGGGCCATAAATCTCAATAACTCTTCCCTTTGGAAATCCACCAATCCCTAATGCAAGATCAAGTGTCAATGAACCTGTGGATATTACCTCTACATTTTCAATGGCTGAATCTCCAAGTTTCATAATGGCACCTTTGCCATATGTTTTTTCCAACTTATCTAAAGTTAATTGAAGTGCTTTATACTTCTCCTTGTTAATTTCTTTATTCACGTCTTTTGTTTCTTTTTCTTTACTCATATAGGTTCAGGTATTTATATGTAACAATTATTATTTTAATTTAGTATTGATAGGATTTGTTCTGTATGATTTTTAGTTGTCACTTTGGTAATTAGAGCCCTAATCAAGCTGTTTTCATCAATTAGAAAGGTGCTACGATGAATTCCATCAAACACTTTTCCCATAAATTTCTTTTCTCCCCATACACCATAAGCTTTACAGATTTTTTTGTCGGTATCTGCAAGTAAAGGAAACGGCAGGTCATATTTTTCAATAAATTTTCTGTGTTTTTCCTCAGAATCAGCACTTACACCTAATATACTGATCCCTTTACTTTTTAAAACAGAATAATTATCCCTCAAATTGCAAGCTTGAAGAGTACATCCAGGGGTATTGTCTTTGGGATAAAAATACAAAACAAGCATTTTGTCTTTAAAATCACTTAAAGAAACAAGGTTCCCATCCTGATCAACCCCTGTGAAATCGGGAGCTTTATCACCTTGTTTTAAATGTGTCATAAGTTTATTTCTCTATCCTACAAAGTAAACATAATATTTGACAAAAAACTTCAGTGAAATTATTTTTTTTTGAACAAATTAAGTATTGGTAATTTTATCTGGCAAAACAGAACTATTTTTCTGATAGTATTTGCAGTAGGCAGTTAGCGGACATATTAAACATTTGGGTTTTCGGGCTATACAAACATATCTTCCATGTAAAATCAACCAATGATGAGCAACAGCAATTTGAGATTCGGGGATGTATTTAACAAGCTGCCTTTCTGTTTCAAGAGGAGTTCGCGCATTAACAGTGAGCCCTAATCGGGCTGATACTCTGAAAACATGAGTGTCTACAGCAAGGGCGGGTTTATTAAATACAACTGAGGCAATAACATTTGCAGTTTTTCTGCCAACTCCGGGCAATTTTTGCAAGGCATCAATTTCCGAGGGAATAATTCCATTAAATTCTTCACAAAGCATTCTGGCCATACCAATAAGGCTCTTGGCTTTATTGTTAGGATAACTTATGCTTTTAATGTAATCAAAAACCTCCTCTTGGGATGAGGCAGCAAGAGTTTGTGGATCAGGAAAACGTTTAAACAAAGAAGGAGTAACAATATTTATTCTTTTGTCGGTACATTGAGCAGATAGAATTACTGCTACAAGTAGTTCAAAAGCGCTGGAATAGCGCAACTCTGTTTCAGCCTCAGGATTGTGCTGGGCAAAATATTCCAATACTTTTTTAAAACGTTCTGTTTTGGTCATTGTAGAATAGAAAGGTACAAAAATAAAAAACCTCCGCACTAAAAGTGCAGAGGTTAATCTTTTAATAAAAAAGAATTAATTAAGAACCATTTCAATATTTTTACAATATTCAGATCCTGAAACACTCAAAACCTTAGAATAATTTAAAATATTGCTGATTGCAAAAGATGAAGGCTGAGGGCCATGTTCAAAATCTGCACCATTAATTAACTCTTCAAGAAGAGCATCGTCTTCAATAAATGATAAAAGATCTTTTAAATTGTAGGTTTGGCTCATAGGCACTTTAGAGGTTTATAAATATGATTTTTTTAGCTAACGTGAAGATAGTAAAAATTATTTCACTTAAAAAATCTTTTTTTTATAAAACAGCCTATTTGCGCACCAGTCAGGCCTATCCGTGTAGATTCAATCCAGTAATAAATACTTTTACCTGGTAAGAATTATGTCCTTTTCCGCAATAAGTTTTCTTAAATTAATCAAAGCGTATCTCATTCTTCCTAGCGCAGTATTTATACTAACATTAGTAAGATCAGCTATTTCTTTAAAGCTCATATCACTATAATGTCTTAACATTAACACTTCTTTCTGATCGGGTGGAAGATATTGAATAAGTTTTCTAACATCCTCATGGATCTGATCCTTGATTAATTTATCTTCAATATTACCCTGTTTTAAAGGTAAAATATCAAATATGTCAAAATCCTCACCACCGTCAACTACTGGCATTCTCTTGTTTTTTCTGAAATGGTCAATAACCAGATTATGCGCAATACGAAGAACCCAGGGAAGGAATTTCCCCTCTTCGTTATAATTTCCTTTGCGCAAGGTGTTAATTACCTTGAAAAAAGTATCCTGAAAAACATCCTCTGCGAGTTGATGATCTTTAACTATTTGTAATATGTAGGAATAGATTTTGCTTTTGTGTCTGCTGATTAGCGTCTCAAGGGCATTTTCATTTCCACTTAAATACTGACTTACGAGTTCATGGTCATTTAATTGCTGACTCATTTTGACCTCCCTTTTTTATAATTTGTGAATAAAAGGTAGCTGTTTACTCGATAGTTTTTGGTTTAAAGTGAAATTAAATGTATTTTTTTCGTTATATTAATTGACAAATTTAATATAATTTTTTTAAATAACACAATAATCAGAATTTTTACTGATTATTCTTTTTGTTTTTATTGCCTTATTAATTATATTTTTGCAAATTATTTGCTACAACTATTGCTAAATCTATGCCAAAACAAGATATAAGTTCATTAGATCCTAAAAAATTCATCATTATAAAGGGTGCCAGGGTTCACAACCTCAAGAATGTGTCTATTGCCCTGCCCCGCAATAAATTTATTGTTATTACCGGTTTATCCGGCTCGGGTAAATCCTCCCTGGCCTTTGACACTTTGTTTGCCGAGGGCCAAAGGCGCTATGTGGAGAGCCTTTCCAGCTATGCCAGGCAGTTTTTGGGAAAAATAGACAAGCCTGATGTTGATTACATAAAAGGAATTTCGCCCGCTATTGCCATTGAACAAAAAGTAATTACAAGAAGCTCAAGATCAACGGTTGGAACAACTACAGAAATTTTCGATTATTTAAAACTTTTGTTTTCAAGAATAGGAAAAACATACTCTCCAGTATCAGGCAAAGTAGTAAAAAGGGATTCTGCTATGGATGTGGTGGATGTTATTAATTCATTTCCAGAAAACACTAAAGTAGCCCTTTACGCTCCTCCTGTTATTCCTGCGGGTAGAAAAATAAAAGAACACCTTAAGGTTTTATTGCAGCAGGGAATAACCAGGATTAAACATAAGGATGAAATTATAACCATTGAAGACTTCCTTTCATCCACTGCCAGTGAAAAAGATCAGGTACTTATTTTAGTGGATCGTTTTTCTGTTCAAAAGGAAAATGATGAAAACAAGGTAAGAATTGCCGATTCGGTTCAAACTGCCTTTTTTGAAGGCGCGGGAGAATGTATGGTGGAAATGTTTTTGGAGGGGGGAGAAACTAAAATGCATTCATTCAATAACCGTTTCGAGGCTGATGGAATCATCTTTGAGGAGCCAACAGTACATTTCTTTAGTTTTAACAATCCTATTGGTGCATGTAAAACCTGTGAGGGCTTTGGAAGCATTATCGGAATTGATGAAGATCTAGTAATTCCTGATAAAAGTTTATCGGTTTTTGAAGATGCTATTGTTTGCTGGAAAGGGGAGAAAATGAAGGAATGGAAAGAAAAACTAATCCATTGTAGCAGCAAATTCGATTTTCCAATTCACAGGCCTTATTATGAACTCTCAAAAAAAGAAATTCAACTCATTTGGAATGGAAATAAATATTTCCAGGGATTAAATGATTTTTTCAAATTTCTTGAAGAACAAAGTTATAAGATTCAGTATAGGGTAATGTTATCTAGATTCAGGGGGAAAGCAATATGCCCTGAATGCCTGGGAACTAGATTAAGAAAGGATGCATCTTACGTTAAAGTGGATAATTATTCAATTATTGATATTGTTTTATTACCAATTGAAGATGTAATTGAAGTTTTTAAAAAAATTAAACTGAATGAATATGATACTCAGGTAGCAAGTCGATTATTAATTGAAATTAACAACAGGCTTAAATTCATGGATAAGGTTGGGCTTGGTTACCTAACCCTTAACCGTTTATCAAACACACTTTCGGGGGGTGAATCACAGAGGATCAATTTAGCTACTTCTCTTGGAAGTAGTCTTGTTGGATCAATGTATATTCTTGATGAGCCTAGTATAGGACTTCACCCCAGAGATACTCACAGAATGATTGAAGTTTTGATAGCATTGAAAAATGCTGGAAATACCGTAATTGTAGTGGAACATGATGAGGAGATAATGAAAGCAGCAGATCAGTTAATTGATATGGGACCATTAGCAGGAAGCCTTGGAGGAGAATTGATTTTTCAAGGAAACCATCAGGATATTCTTGTAGAGGAAAAAAGCCTTACAGCAAGGTATTTAACAGGAAAAGATTTTATCTCCATTCCTGAAAGAAGAAGAACCTGGACAAGGTTTATTGAAATTAAAGGGGCCAGGGAAAACAACCTGAAAAACATTGATGTAAAAATCCCTTTGCATACACTAACAGTCATTACAGGAGTAAGCGGATCAGGCAAGAGCACATTGGTTAAAAAAATATTATATCCTGCTTTAAAAAAAATGCATAGTGGTTATGGAGAAAAAACAGGAAATCACGATAAGATCGAAGGAAACATCCGGGCTGTTGAGGCTGTAGAGTTTATAGATCAAAATCCAATTGGAAAATCAACCCGGTCGAATCCGGTAACCTATGTTAAGGCATATGATGAAATCAGGGCTTTATTTGCCAATATTCCGCTTGCTAAAAACAAGAGCTACAAACCCTCGCATTTTTCTTTTAATGTTGAGGGCGGAAGATGCGATGTGTGTGATGGAGAGGGCGAAGTGAAAATAGAAATGCAGTTTATGGCAGACATTCATCTTGTTTGCGAGACTTGTAAGGGAAAAAGATTTAAAGATGAAATTCTTGAAATTGAATTCCAGGGAAAAAACATTTCTGATGTACTTGATATGACTGTGGATGATGCCATTGACTTTTTCGCATCAAACATGAATAAAGAAAACCCAAAAGAAAGTACTTTTGAAAGAAAAGTGGTGGAAAAACTAAAGCCTTTGCAAGAAGTTGGTTTAGGTTATGTTCATTTGGGGCAATCCTCCAATACTTTGAGCGGTGGCGAGGCCCAGAGAATTAAGCTTGCCTCTTTTTTGAGTTTGGGAACATCGGCCTCCCCTACTCTTTTCATTTTTGATGAACCAACTACTGGTTTGCATTTTCACGATATTAAAAAATTGTTAACTGCCTTTAACGCCTTAATTGAAAAAGGACATTCACTGGTAGTGATTGAGCATAATGTGGAAATCATTAAATCAGGAGATTGGATTATTGATTTGGGGCCTGAAGGAGGAAACAAGGGAGGAGAATTAATATTCCAAGGAACTCCTGAGGACTTAGTTCATTGTGAGGGATCGTATACCGGTAAATTTTTGAAAGGCAAAATACCTGAAAAGGTGAATTAATTCAGAATTCTTTTTCATTTGAAAGGGTATCAAAATAAAGAAAAATTGAACTGCAGTTTTTTAATTATTTAAACAGGCTATTAAAACGGGGCTGGTTTGTTTAAAACAATCTTAATGTTTAAGCGCAATATTTCAGCCATGGAATTGCATTTTAGAAACATTTTGGATTCATGTTGTTTTGATAACTCTTCCCTGAGTTGAACTATTTTCTCTTTAGATGAGATTGTATCCAGGTTTAAATTATCCATTAAATCCTTCATTCGGTAACGGTTTGATTGAAGCCTTTTTCCAATCAATGTTCTTTCTTCAAATTGATATTGCTTAATTGTTTGAGGGTTCAGAAGTTCGGAGCAAAGTTTTACCAGTTCGCTATTTTCCTTATAAAACTGGGGCAAATAAAGGCTTTTTCTTCCCTCATAGGATTGCTGGTCAAAATCGATGGCCCTTATGCGGTATTGTTCATCTTCAAAATCGGGGGTAATGTCAATTACATAATTGTAGGAACGCATGTCACCTAAAAGCCGGACAAAACAGCGCTCATTGAATTTCACAAATTCTTTGGCAATCCTTACTTTATTCACTCTTTCGGTAACTAAATATTCAAGGATAAAATTATCTCCTGGAATTCCTGCAATGTGTTCCTCTATAAGTGTTTCTTTTGATACAAAATAATTAATGTGATTTGGAGAAAGCATGTGTTCAAGTTCCAATCCATAGATCCTTGAAGCATCGGCCCTTTTAATATAGAAATAATCATAATTATCGTTAAGCTGATTCACTATTCTAACTCTAAAGGGTTTTGAATTTCCAAAAGTGCAAAAGTCAATGCGATCCACATAAAGGTGTTCCATTACAGAAATGTCGCCATCGGTTTTCAACAATGAATACATTTGGGTTAATCCTGTATTAAGTTCCTCATTACGGTATGGATCATAAAATATAGTTTCCCATAATGTGTCCTTGCCATATTTATCAATAAGAGGAAAAGCCTGAGCATACTGAAGCAAATCATTGTAATAAATGGTTAAATTAACAACTCGTTTGTATTTATCAAGGTATTGAAAAAGCCTTTCGTTTATTTTATAATAGGGCTTTTTTTTGGAGATATTGTTAATCATTTAGGACGTATTGGATGTAATCTAAAAGGATATATTAATCTTTGGTTCTTTGAGGATTTTGGATTAAGCAAAAGGATCAAATATAAATTTAAAACCTTTTATAGAAAGATACCCTACTATTTCTAATTATTTATCAATCATTATAGGTTCCTTTAAATTGAAGTTCAAATAATTTTCTGTATTGCCCATCAATTTTAAGTAATTCTTGATGGCTTCCCGATTCTACAATTTGCCCCTGGGAGAGTACTATAATTTTATCTGCCTTTTGCACGGTAGCAAGCCGGTGTGCAATTATTATGGAAGTTCTATTTTCTGTAATTTTATCAATAGCGTATTGAATAAGCTGTTCGGATCCTGTATCAACCGAGGAGGTAGCCTCATCAAGAATCAATATTTTTGGATTGTAAACATAAGCCCTGATAAAGGAAATTAATTGCCTTTGACCAACTGAAAGCATTCCTCCCCTTTCCATTACATTAAAATCATATCCACCAGGGAGTTTAATAATAAAATCATGAGCACCTACAATTTTGGCCGCTTCTATTACCTCATCCCTGGTTATATCCGGATTATTCAATGTAATGTTATTTAAAACAGAACCTGAAAAAAGAAAAACATCCTGTAATACCACAGCAATATTGTCTCTGATTGAACTAATCTTGTAATCCTTTAGTTCCTGATTATCAACCAATATTTGGCCTTTCTGGTATTCATAAAACCTTCCAAGCACATTTATAATGGATGTTTTTCCTGAGCCTGTAGAACCAATCAAAGCAAGGGTTTCTCCCTTTTTAGCGGTAAAGGAAACACCCTTTAAAACATAATCTTCCTCATTGTATGCAAACCACACATTATTAAATTCAATGTTTCCCTGCACCTTATCCATACTATTTGTACCGGTATCCTGAATATATGCGTGAGTATCCATCACTTTAAAAACCCGCTCGGAACTTACCATTCCCATTTGAAGGACATTGAATTTATCAGCAAGTTCACGGATAGGCCTAAAAAGCATGTGCAGGAAAAGTATGAATGCCGTTAATGTTCCCAGTGTAACACCCTCTACTTGTCGAATAATCGAGTTTGCTCCCCACCAAATAAGTAAACCAATGGAAACTGCGGAAAGAATTTCAACAACAGGCAAAAACACGGAATAATGCCAAACAGATCTAATATTGGCATCACGATGACGCATATTGATGTGTTTAAACTTGTCCATCTCAGTTTCTTCCCTATTGAATATTTGAACAATGCTCATTCCTGTAATATGTTCCTGAACAAATGCATTGAGATTTGCAACCTGAGTCCTTACATCCTGAAAAGCAGATTTAATAGCATTTTTAAAAACCCATGCACTGAATATCAATACAGGCAGCACGGATAAACTAATCAGTGTTAGTTTAATATTGAGAAAAAACATTACCCCTACAATTACAAAGATCTTTAATAAGTCACCAATAATTACCAAAAGACCTTCGGAGAAAATATCAGCTATAGTTTCAATATCAGAAATTGAGCGTGTTACCAATGTTCCTATTGGAGTTCTATCAAAATACTTTAATTTGAAACTCAAAAGGTGTTTGTAAACATCTACCCTTAAATCCTTTATAACTGTTTGCCCAAGCCAGTTTGCCATAAAGGTATTGTTGTATTGAACAATTGCCTCTACAAACAGCAATGCAGTCATAATTAGCGTCATTGTCAATAAACCAGAGGCATTGGAAAGTAAAATAAAATTATCAAAAGTATATTTAATTAACCATGGTCTTAAAGGCGCTAAAACAGCAAGTAAAATTGTAGTAAAACAAGTAAGGAAAAAAGTTCTATTGTATGGTTTTACATATTTCAACACCCTTTTTAGCAGGAATAAATCTACTGCTTTCCCAGTAACGCTTTTACTCATAACATCAAGCCCTCCGGATAGGTAACTTTATCTAAAAACAATCCACAAGCAGGAACAGAAAAACCCGCAGCAGTACGATCTTTATTCTCTATGATTTTTTTAAAACCATCAGTAGTTAATTTATTTTTTCCAATGTCAATCATTGTTCCTACAATTGCCCTTACCATGTTTCTTAAAAAACGATCGGCTGTAATGGTAAACAAAATGTGATCATCCTGTTTTGCCCATTTAGCATCTATTATTTTGCAAACATTTGTTTTTACATGTGTACCTGTTTTGCAAAAGCAACTAAAATCAGAATAATCAAAAAGCAGAGCTGATGCACTATTCATTTGTTCCAAATTCAATAATCCTGGATAATAATAAGCCGTATCGAAATTAAATGGATCTTTTTTTTGTACAATATAATATTTATATGTCCTGGAAACTGCATCATAGCGTGCATGCGAATGCTCCACGACTTTAACAATTTTTTTTATAGCTATATCTTTAGGCAAAAGTCTATTTAATTTGAAAGTAAAATCGGGATGAATTAAATCTGCTCTTTCTGCATCAAAATGAGCGTAAAAATCCCTGGCGTGCACACCTGTATCAGTTCTTCCGCATCCTGTTGATTCTATTTTTTCTTCAAATATCAAAGTCATTGCATTATTAAGTTCTGCCTGAACTGAATGTGCGTTTTGCTGAATCTGCCAGCCGTGATACCTGGTTCCCTTGTATGCTAATTGAATAAAATAACGCTGCAATTTTTGCTTTTAATAATGAACATGCAAAATTACTAAAAGCTTAAAGAAATAAGGGCGTATATTTTTCTTTCTTTAATTAATTATTGAAAATTTAATTATTATACAGATTTTTTCAGAATTTAGGCAAGCAAGAAAGTGATAAAAAGGTAATTATCAAAATGGAAAAGAGTGAATAAATAAAAAGATTTTTACTGATTTAACAATCCATTTTCCATTGCTCTTTTCTTAAAAACAAGACTACAAAAAGTCTTGTTTTTTTTACACATTTAATTTTTATTCATTTTTATTCATACAGCTATTCTAATTGCATGCGAATGAATTTTCATATCACCATTCATTTTTATTAAATTTGCTTTTTTCTATTGAAAAAAGCATCGAAATTTTACTTATTAACCTGAGTTCGATTATAATTACTTTTCTTCCAATTTGTCAGAGATTCCACTTTCCGTCCGGAATGACTGTCATCGCAGAAATGAAGCACGGTGTAATTAGGAATCAGTATCAGTATCAGATTGCAGGAGTTTCATTTAATAACCGAAATAAGGAAATAATGTTAAATTTTTATGTTTATGGTAACACCAAGGAATCCAAATCAAATAATTACAAATTGAGGAAAAAGCGGATAGAATATTTTAAGGATATAACTGTTAATGTATAAAAGTTGAAAAAAATTATGAAATGCCATTTTACTTATGAATAACATGGTTATACTCTTTGACTATTAAAAGACGAATTATACACATATGAAATAGCCATGCACGAACCGTTCACAAACGCTAATGAATATAACCTGGCTTTACCATATGACAATTAAAAAACAAATTATATACATATGAAATATTGGTTCAAGATTTTAATTATCATGCCACTTTTGGTCCTATTTTTTTATAGTTGCAAAAAGGATGCAGGAGAAGGTGGAGGAGCTAGCATTTCGGGAAAACTGTTCAGTAAAAATTTTCATTCTCCTGAAGCTCCTTATACTGAAGATGACATTGAAGCAGACAAGAAAATTTACATAACTTATGGAGATGAAAAAATACCTGATGATGATACTCGGACAGGGATTGATGGTAGTTTTAAATTTTCATATTTAAGAAAAGGCACATACAACATTTTTACATATTCCCTTAATCCGGCATCCGCTTCTGATGATAGTGAAATACCGGTTATACAAACGGTAGAAATAACAAAAAACAATCAGCAGATAACACTTGATGATCTTGTTATTTATGAAAAGGCCGATAACAATGGCAGTTCTACCATAAGAGGAAGAGTGTTTGTGAAAAAATACATCTCATCCTTTACTTTTGTTGTTGATTCCTTTTATGTTGCAGATGAAGATGTATTTGCCGTGTATGGCAGAGAATTTGGAATTAGCAAAAGGATAAGAACCTCACATGATGGTTCATTTGAATTTTCTAACCTTAGAAAAGGCACCTATAGTATTTACGTTCTTTCAAAAGATAAGGAAATGCAAACCTCAACAAATATCCCTGTTCTAAAAGAAGTTAAAATAACCGCAAACAACCAGGTAGTGGTTATGCCAGATATAGTTATAGCTAAATAATCATGAAAAATTTACTACTGTTTTTTTATATAGTTTCCTCTTTATTTGCATCAGAGTTATATGCTCAAAGTAAAAAAAACATTAAAAAAAACAAGATAGAAAGCTATAGGGAAGTAGTAACTGAAGGCATTGACGAAAAGCAAGTGACCTATACGGCTGTTGAAAATAATTACAATCCCAATGGAAAATTAAACAGTGAGACTGTAAAAACAAAAGATGGAAAATTCAAAAAGAAAAGGATTATAACTTTCGACAAGTTGGGTAATGAAATTGAGGAAGAAATATACAACTCAGAAGGAAAACTAAAAGAAGTTATAAAAACCAAATACAAGGATGGAAAAAAAACAGAAGTAAGTACTTTCGATCCTAATCAAAAGCTCCTAACTAAACAAATGATTGTTTATAATAATCTTCAGGATAAGACCCAGGAAAAATTATTTGATGCCAGCGGTAAACTAATTGAAAAAACAAATTACGAATACGATAAACGGGGGCTTAGAACCACCAAAACAATTTCAGATGGCAATGGGAAAATAATTTCCACAAGAAAATACGAATATCGTTTTTATTGATTTTGAACATGCTTCAACAGTTTAAACAAATATCTCTTGCTGAAATGGATAAGGTAAAACTCCAAGACAGGGTTGATACTAAGTACTCCTTTCAGGCAAAACTACTTCCTGTTTTACTTGAAATGCTTTGCCCATTTTATAAAATTGTTGAAATAAATGGAAACAGGCTAAATAGTTATCATTCAATTTATTTTGATACTCCCAAACTGGATATGTTTATTGACCATCACAGGGGAAAGAACAACAGGGTGAAAATACGCTTGCGTAATTATGTAGAATCAAATCTGAGCTTTTTTGAAATAAAAAAAAAGAACAATAAAGGAAGAACCATAAAAAACAGAATTAAGGTAAATGGTTTATCTGAAAAGCTTAATGAAGAATTAAAAAGTTTTTTAAATTCATTTGATTCAACTATCCCTCTGAATTTAACACAAACACTCACTGTAGATTACAATAGAATTACATTGGTTGGAATTAATGACCCCGAACGACTTACCCTTGATATAAATCTTTCTTTTAATTCGGGTTCAAATTCATGCAATTTTAATAACATTGTGGTTGCTGAACTCAAGCAGGAAAAGCCAAATCCGTCTTCTATAGCAGTAAAAGCGCTGCATTCACTGCATATAAGGGAAGGATTTATGAGTAAATATTGCCTTGGCATAAGCTGTCTTTATAGTGGTGTTAAAAAAAATTTATTTAATTCGCGTATCCGATACATTAAAAATCTCAACTCAATATGAACCGTAACAATCTGCTATTTCTACTAATTATTCTCATTGCATTTATTTCTCCCTCCTCTGTTTTTTGCAGCAGTCATAATTATTCAGGCATTTCACCTAATGCTAATTTATTGGCTCAGAACAATGCTATGGATGAATTTGAAGAAGATTTAACTGAGGAGGATAACAAAAGCAAGAAAAAAAAGAAAGACAAGGACAAAGACAAGGACAAAGACAAGGATAAGGCCAAGGAGGATGTAAGCCTGAACATGGACTTCTTTTTGAGTCTTTTAATAAATATTATAACAGTTATTCTTATCATTCGTTTTATTTATTATCCAAATTATAAGAACCAGGACTCCCTTTTTACTTTTTTCCTTTTCAACATTATCGTATTCGTTCTTATGTATCTTCTTAACCAGATAAAAATATCTCTTGGAGCTGCCTTTGGATTGTTTGCAGTTTTTTCAATGCTTAGGTATAGAACAGAAAATATTACTGCAAAAGAAATGACCTACCTGTTTATAGTAATAGCTGTAGGACTTATTTCTGCTGTAAGGCTTGATACAATGGAATTAATAATGATAAACAGTGTTATTATTCTTATTACTTATGCCCTTGATGGCAACATATTGTTTAAAAGGGAATATTCAAAATTAGTTCAATATGAAAATATTGAATTAATAAAGCCTGAACGTCATTTAGAACTCATTGAGGATTTAAAAAACAGAACAGGATTAAAAATCCGCAGAATAGATATAATTAAAATGGATTTTTTAAGAGATACGGCTTCAATAAAAGTGTATTACCACAATTAATCTCAACTATTAAAAGGCACGAATTTTATAACTTAAGCCAAGCACATATCTTTGCTTTGGTTGGTTTGAGAAAAAATGCTGATAAAGGTAATAAATTTCAATTCTTGAAGTAGTATTTAGCCTGTAACCCAATCCTGCCCCTAACCTAATTCGGCTTAATTCAGGAAATTCAAATCGTGAGAGCTGATGTTTTAATTCAGAATAAACAAAAGGGAGATAGGATTTCTTAATTTTATATTCCAGCTTAACTTTATTTCTTCCGGCAGTCCTGGGAATCATTTCCCTGGCATCGTTAATAAAATCCTTGTGATTGTTTTGAAGAATAAAATCATAATTTATACTTATTCCATTTATTTTCTTCTCATAACCTAAAGCTCCATAATATTGATGATGAGTTAAAAAACCATTTTTCAAGGTGTTTTTTCTAACAAATACATATGCCCCTGATACTTCTACATTCTTAGAAAGGCGATAGGCTAAATTAAAATCTGCAAAAGCAATAGAAAAATGCATCATGTTTTCATTCAACCGTGATTGAAGGGTTAGAGTAGTTGCAATTCTCCTTGAATGAACTGTTTTATATTTAATTCCAGTCCAAACCTCAAAATCTTTTTGCTGCGCAAATAATGGAAAACTCAAAATAAAAAACAAGAGCGAAATACAGGCTTTCTTAAATTCCATTTTAATTTTATCTAACAACAAAGTTATTATTATCCTCAAAAATAATGTTAAAATTAAAAACAACACAGAGAAAGCCTAAAAAACAAGGCGTTTGAGTAAAAAAAATTAAAAGCAAAGGAATTGGGTGGCTATAATATAATCCTCCTAAAAATGCGAGATGGCATAGGCATAGTTATATTTTTTATTTCTTGCTTGATTAAATTCCAAGAATATTATTTCCGTATTTCATCCAGTTCCATGCCTTCAAGCATATGGGATAAAATAGGTTCGCATTTTTCGCGGCAGGCAGGGTAAAAATGGCCATGTTTCCAAAAGGCTGATTTAGGAGATAAACCCCACCAAAACTCAGCCATTGCCAAAGGTTTCATGTTATTTTGAAATGCATAATGTAAAAGCTTTGGGGCTGCACATTCTCCTGCTCCGCTTGGTGGATTTTTGTTTGAGTTCTTTTGAAAAACATCCCTTAAATTTTTTGCCTTCCCTGCCTGATTCAGAAAATAGTATTGATCAAAAAGCTTTTCTTGAAGGGCGGATGAGTTTTTCTTTCGCAATTTTTTAAGAGCTTCCGTTTTCTGTATATTTTCAGCTGACTTGGATTCTTGAAGTGTTTTTATTTCTTGATTTATTCGGGTAAGCTCTTCCATTCCAACATTTAAAAAACTGCCTTTTGTAAGTGCATCAAAAACCGGGGGAACAAATTTAGAATGGTGGTAACCTCCTGCCAATTTACCTGAAAATGCTGCAATAAAACCAATTTCATTATGCCGGGTTTTAACCAACAAAACACCAAACATTTTTCCAATAATTATCCCTGCTTTTCCTTGCTCCAGGCCAAAATTATGTTCCCATTCTTTTTGCTTTTGTATATAAATTTGAAGTTTTTCTACAGCTAATAAACACAATGGATGAGGGGTATATTCAAAAGGGAATGTAAACTTTTCAGGCAATAAATAATTCTCAATTGATTTATCAAAAGGGGTAAAATAAGCGTCTATGGCTACCAATGGATTTGTCAATAGTTTAATTTTTATCTTTATTTTACTGCATTTCTTTATTCTAATGCTAAATGTCCAAAAATTTTCAGGCATTTAATTGTACACGAAAATAAAGAAAATTCCTTGAAATACGTGGAACAGGAAAAGTAGCTTCTGTAGAAATAAAAATTTACTTGCATTGAGCTGTTTTTTTTTAATATAATTCAAGGCTCTGTCGTATGTTTCAATACCATGGCTAACATTATAAAAACTTTAAACACCTTTAATATCTTAAGAGATTATTAATTAACCACTTAAATTTCAATTTTATATTTTAATTTCTATGCTCCCTTTTTACTGTATTAGTATTAATTTTTTTGATTCTTTTTTAAATTTACTCGCTGTTATTTTATGTGTTTTTTAGAATTTATTGGAAAAAAGAGGATTTGTTTCTTACTTTATCACTGCAATATTTAAATGAATAAATATGAATTCATTTAAATATTGCAGTGAAATGCAAAAAAAACTTTGTTTAAGGCCAGGCATAATTAATCCGTAGTGCTATTGATCAAAAAAACAACATTTAAAATCACAATGTGAAATAGCCATGCACCAAACGTGCGCAAACACTAATGAATATAACATGGCGTCCCGATAAATCGGGATGACCTTTTAAAAACAAATTATCTACATATGAAAAAAACGGTTCAACTTTTAATCCTTCTGATGTTTCTATTTTCATGCGCTACTTCGCTTTATGCAAGGGCTGGTGGCGGTGGTGGAGGTGACAGCAGTTCAGGTTCATCTTCTTCAGGGTCCTCCTCCTCTTCATATTCCTCTTCATCGAGCAGTAATTCATCAGGCAATACCGTTGATGCCCCACCTTGGGTTGTAAAAGGGGTAATTGGTTTTGTTTCATGCTTTGTAATATTCATTCTATTTAATGTTATCAGAGAACTTATTTATTCAAAACGAAAACCTGGGCAATCCCCATCAAAGCGAAAAGATAACAACCAAGCTGTTTTTGACAATGTCTTTTTATCTGCAAATCCTGGCTTTGACAAAACCGTTTTTAAAACCAAAGTAAAAACTGCTTTTATGGCAATCCAAAAGGCATGGGAGGAGCAAGACCTTTCCTTGGTGAGAAACTGGATAAGTGATGGTGTATACCAGCGTTTTTGTTTACAGTTTGATATGATGAAACATTTGGGACAGAAAAATATACTTTCCAATATTTCCATTACTAAAATTCATTTTATTAAAGCTTCCCTGGAGAGCAGTTATAGTATTATAACAGTGGCCATTTACTTTAAAATGGATGACCGTTTTATTTCAGAAAAACTACCTGAACTCACTAAAAACTACACAGGGGAAGCGGCTATGGAATACTGGACTTTTGTTAAAAAATCAGGCGCTGTCCTTAATGACCTTTACTCCAGTAGTTCTTGCCCAAATTGTGGAGATGAATTAAGCAAAACAGGTGGTCAGATTAGCAAATGCCCATCCTGCTCAACAGTTACATATCTTGGGGATTATGATTGGGTTTTATCAGAAATAACACAGGAAGCTGATTATTCAGAAGATACTTCCCTTTGCATAGAGGATGAAAAACTAGAAACCCTTAGAACCGAAGAAGAATTTTGTATACAAAACATGGAGGATAAAGCCTCCAATGCATTTGTTCATTACTTGTTTGCATCTGCCTGGAATAAAACCCTGCATTTTAAACGGTTTGCAACAGATGAGGTTATTTCTAAAATTGAAAAAGAAAAGGATGAGCCATACATATTCAATCGAATGTACATTAACCGGGTTACATGTTCCAATTATAATTGCACAGAAGACACTCATAATCTCATCTTTGTTATTGTTTATTCTGCCCAAAAAGTAATGCATAAGGATAACAAAATAAAAAAATTAAATCGTGATGTGGAGTCGTTTCGAACTGCTATTACGCTGAGTCGAAAAATTGGAAAGGCCTCTTCCAAAAGCAAATTATGGAGTCATGAATGTTCAAATTGCGGTTCTCCATATGGAGATTCAATTAACTCCCAATGCGATTACTGCAAGGAAAAAATAAATTCCACAAAACATGATTGGATAGTCACTGGAATTTTAGATTGAGGAATGAGGGCTATTTTCAGGTTAGATAACACCAGCATAAATGAATTATGAGCCTTTATACTTTACAATAACTTCCTCTAATACCCTGAGCGGCAAATCTGGTAAGGAACGGTGTCTCAGTACTGAAAAAAAAGAAGATGCAATCAATGCACAGGAAAGTTCCTATTTCTTTTTCGGTGCGGAACTCATTGTAACCAAATACTTCAAAATTAACTCTTGCTGGCCTTCGTCAATCTTTAGTGTTTTTTTATTTGCTTTATGAACCATTCTGGGTACAATTTTATTCCATTGTTCCTCTGTGCGTGATGTTGGCTTTTTCAGGCCATGACAAGAACCACATTTTTGTTCAAAATGGGCTTTTCCCAAATTCAAATCAGCAAGGGTATAATCAGGAAATTTATTCGCTCTATCTACATCCTCTTGGGTTGGAATTGCAAGTTTAACTGAAACACAACTCACTAATAAAGCAAATACTGCAACAATACTTATTTTTTTCATTTTTTGATCATTTCGGTTATTTAGTCCCATTTTTTGAACAGGCAAGGCATAAAATATGCAAAAACAAAAGTACTAAATGAATTTCAAATGCTTTTTATTCAAAAAAATAAAATGAAATAGAAATGCAAACTTTATGCAAACATTTTATTGGTATAATTAAATTTATATTTACTATTGGAGCCAAATCAGAAGAAATTTCAGCTTACAATTTTGCACCGAGCACACAAGTCTTTTTATATTTTTTTACATTTCCTGAGAGATCAAAAATCTCAAAATAAATAATGTAAATTCCAATAGAAGCTTTCTCTCTACCTTCGTTAATTCCATCCCAGGAAATTATTCCTTCAGTACCAAGCAGTTCGCTTTTCATCAAATACCTTACAATTCTTCCCTGGGCATCAAATATGGTGATACTACCCACATAACCTGGGTTATCCAGTTTATAACTGATGTTTACAACATCATTGAAACCATCATTGTCTGGTGAAAATATTTTGGGTTCAATACCTATTGGATCTTCCGCAGGCACAATTCTTTTAAATTGCGAATTTAAGTATCCTGGGGTTGCAAAGCCAACACTTTCTGCTGCCGAATGCCAGTTGGAATTATCGCTGCTTGGCCTTTCAGGATCAATACGCTCAAGAGAAACACCTTTAAGATTATTCAATAATGGAAAATGCATTTTTTCTGTATAATCAAATCTGTCAACTATGGTATTGTCCTTTTTTGAAAGCACTACTCTGCCTTCTAAATTCGTAAAAGAAGGCAATGAGGCCATCTTTAAAAAAGCCTTTTCATTATCAGTTTCATAATGCTCCTGAACAATTACCGGGTTAGTGGATAAAACAAGAAAATCACCCGGAAATAAAATGTAACCAACAGTATCAATGTCCTTTATTGAAGATAATTCACCAGTGGTAGCCTCAGCAGTTGAAAGTCTTATTTCTTTTAAATTAATAATTTTGTTTGAACGATTAAAAATCTCAACAAAGTCAACACCCATATCTTTGGGATTGAATAAGATTTCATTAATAATAATATCATTACCTACACAAGATTCAGCAATTGCAAAGCGTGCAGAACTTTCGCTTACATTAATTTGATTTCCTACACAATCCCTGATATCCTGTGTTAGGGTAACTGTATAAATGATTTCACTTTTAATTGAAGATGGAAGCTTAAGAATTACAGAATTAAATTCAGGTTCGATCCCAATTGCCATCAAAGGATTTCCCATATCATTGTCAATTGAGTAAGAAAGCACATTGCCAATAGTTTGGGCACTAAGCGGTTCATTAAAATACAATCTAATCGTTATGGAATCTATTATTGAAACCCGAATCAATTGAGGAGTTTTGTTATCAGGATTTAAAGAATAAGTTGAATTTATTTTCCCAGGGGTTCCGCCTGAAAGGTCATTTGAAGCTTTCCAATTGTTAATTCCCCCACATGGATTTAAGGGGTCAATTTGCTCCAAAGACCAACCACCACCCGATTTATTGTTGTTTTTATACCAGGAATCCAAATAAGATACAGTTGATATTATTTCTCCTGTTTGATTTTTAATTGTTACCGTTCCACCTGTATTTGCAAGTGTACCCAAAGAAGCGATGCCTGTTGTTGAACCAAAGGTCGAAAAAACATCTACTGCAGTAGAATTGCATACTATTAAATAATCATTGGGCATTATGCTAATGCAAGGAAAACTTTTGGTTGTATTTCCAATTGTAATTGTCCACCCGTTCAAATTAACAGGAAAATCAGTGCGGTTATATAATTCTAAGTATTCCTGATCAGGTAAACCAACAACAGGATCAGCCTTAATCATAAGTTCATTTATTACAACATCAAAAGGCTTTGCCTGGTGGATTGCAAACTTTATGTTTTGCCCTGCCATTGTATTTCCTGCACAATCATTAATTCCGCTGTTAATTGCAAGTGTATAAATAACCTCAGGCAGCAGAGTACTGGATAGGGTCAAAACAATTGAGGAAACAAGAGTTCCCTGCAATGTTACCCCTGAAGGCACTCCAATGCCATTATCGATAATATAAGAAGAAAGGCTAGTTAAAGCCGCACCTTGAACAGGTTCGCTAAATATAATTTCTATGCTGTTTCCAGTAATCACACACGTGCTAATTACTTTGGGTGCAACAATGTCAGGGTTTATTCCATAAATGGAGTTTTTACTTCCGGGAGTGCCTCCCATTCCATTCACTGAGGCCTTCCAGTTTCCTTTTCCTCCACAGGGATTTTCCGGATCAATTTGTTCCAGAGACCAACCACCTTCTTTTTTTATATTATCCATATACCATGTGTCATCATATTGTATGGCATGAATTGTGGCTCCTGTTCCATCTTTTAATGAAATGGAAGTTCCTGAATTTGTAAGAGCAGAACTTGATAAACTTGTTACAGCTACTACATTTCCAAATTGCTGAAGCTCTGCCAGGGCAGCAGGTGCACATAATAATAAATAACCAAAAGGGGCAATAATTACTTCAGGTAAAGTTCGGTTAGTAGTGCCATGAGAGAAGGTCCAGTTTTTAACATTTATTGGTAAAGATGTGGTATTATAAAGCTCAATATATTCATAATCCGGCAATCCAATTACAGGACTAGGATCAACCATTAATTCATTCAATACAATATCATATTGCTTAACAGTATAATGGTAAAAATTATGATCAGAGCTAATTAAAGTATTTCCAGCAAAATCTTTTATGTTACTTACGGTAAGTAAATTATTAATGCCATCAGCAAAAGAAGTGGCAAAAGTGAGGTTAACCAATGCTGGATTTAAATTGTTGCGAACTGCGCTAAGTGGATTACCTAAACCATTATCTGCTGAATAATTAAAGGTGTTTTCTGCCTCAGTAGCTGAAACCCCCTCACTGAATATTACTTCCAACTCTGTTGTGGATAATACTTTTACGCTTTGAACTAAAGGAGCAGTGTTGTCAATTATAAAAGGTCCTGAATAAAAATCGTCAAAATAAAATTTGGTAATATTAGAAACTGTGTATTGACAATGAACACCAAAAAAACCACTTGTATTATACGTGTTATCAGTACCACTAGCCTGACTTATAAAGTTGTACCCTCCATTAGGATCTGCAAATACATTCCATAAACCCAAATTATTTCTTTTAACCTTCACCCTGATTGTAAAAGCATTGGCAATAAGGCCATCAGAACCACGGCAAACCAGGGTAGAGATAGTTCCGCTTTGGCGATAAAGCTCTACCGCATCCAGCGAACCATTTTCTCCAAACTTTAGATAATAACCATTTAAGGAACCAGTTAGATTCGTATTATCAGAGGAAAGGTAAACCCTTGAAAGATTATTTATTGAAGGAGAAAAGCTAAGTTGAATAAAAAACTGCCATTCCATATTATCAATTGAGGTTCCGGCACTGGGTGTAGAAAGGTAAGATGTACCAGCAAGGCTTGAATTTAACTGAAGTTGAAAATTTGTGTTTATTGTAAAGTCACTTGTGCTTCCTGTCCATATTGGATCTGCGGTAAAATTTCCATCACTGAAATTATCTGTTATGCTTTGAGCGTTTACCATTAAAGGAAAGAACAGCAGAAAAAGAATTTTTTTCATTTTTTTGTATCGCTTAACTCATTGTAATGCGTAAATATAGTAATTTTGCATCCGTTTAAGTATTAATAAATTGTAAATAAATGAAAATCGCAGTTGTTGGCGTAACCGGATTGGTGGGTACGGTGATGTTAAAAGTTCTGGAAGAAAGGAAGTTTCCCTTAACTGAATTAATTCCTGTCGCCTCAGAAAATTCAGTTGGAAAAAAAGTCCTGTTTAATGGAAAATCATTTGAAATTGTTTCCATGCAGGATGCCATAAAACAAAAACCGCACATTGCAATATTTTCCGCGGGAGGTGAAGTTTCTTTAAAATGGGCTCCTGAATTTGCCAAAGTGGGAACTTCAGTAATTGATAATTCTTCAGCATGGAGAATGCATCCGGATAAAAAATTAATTGTTCCTGAAATTAATGCCTCAGAACTTACTAAAGAGGATAAAATAATTGCAAATCCTAATTGTTCAACTATTCAATTGGTTATGGCCCTGGCCCCATTACATAAAATTTATGGTCTAGAAAGAATTGTTGTATCCACCTATCAGTCAGTTACTGGTACAGGCGTAAAAGCGGTAACTCAACTTGAAAACGAAAGAAAAGGCATTACCTCCGAAATGGCCTACAGGTATCCGATAGATAAAAACTGCATTCCACAATGTGATGATTTTACATCTAACGGATACACAAAAGAAGAAATGAAACTGGTAAATGAGCCACGTAAAATTTTTAGCGATCCTGGTATTTCAATAACTGCCACTGCTGTTCGTGTTCCTGTTGTTGGTGGGCATTCAGAATCTGTAAATGTTTCATTTAAAAAAGATTTTGATCTTGAGCATGTAAGGGAATTATTGAAAAACACGAAAGGAATCAGTGTAAAAGATGATATCGCTTCTTTTGAATATCCCATGCCTAGAGATTCTCAAGGAAGAGATGAGGTTTTTGTTGGAAGATTAAGAAGAGATTATTCATTTCCTAATTCTCTAAACATGTGGATAGTGGCAGATAATTTAAGAAAAGGGGCTGCTACAAATGCAATACAAATTGCAGAGTATTTAGTCCAAAACAATTTGATTTCATAAAATTCATTACACCTTAAAATTTAATTTTTTCTCTTTTTTGATAGGAAAACAATTGAAAGAAAATTATTTATTTAAACATTTTTTTTTGTGTTTATAAACGCTTATCTTAGCAATAAATAAAGAAAAAACAGCGTTAGCAAAATAACATATTTACACTAATTAATTAATCGTTTACAAACCCACTTAATCCCCCCTTTCCTTGAATCTCATCAGCATAAAAAAACGTATTCGGAAATACTGGCTTCAATTGTTGATGGAAAAAACATCATCAAGAGCTGTTGCTTTTAGTTTTGCTATGGGTACTTTTATTGCAATTCTTCCTACACCTGGTTTCGGAATTTTTCTTGCCTTACTATTGGCATATTTTTTTAAACAGTTAAACAGTCTTTCAATTGTAGTTTCATTTGCAGTTTGGAATCCTTTACTACTTGCCCCTGTTTACCTTTTAAGCTATAAACTTGGTGATTGGATTTTTGATCCATCTTTAACATTGTTAACCAATATTGCCTGGGTAAACACTTCAATTGCATTCCTCAAGACTTATTTAGTTGGAAATGCAATAGCCGCAGTTGTTATATCCACAATCTGCTACTTCATTGTTTATAAAATAATGGAAGCCTACAAATTGAAAAAAGTAGAAAGAAGAAACAACAGGAGGATTAAAAATATTACTCCCCCAACTCAATCAGAAGAAGCAGCTTAGACACTTCATTTGCCTTTATTGTTGCTTCAAAGCCTACATACTTACACCACCATTTCATAAATTTCCTCTTTCTACCTTTTCAAGCAAATTTAGAATCACTGAACTTTTAATAAGAATCAGGAAAAGGCTAAGGTTGGACAAGGAAATGCTTCCAGGAAATAATATTTAAACATACAATAAAATCTGAATAATCAGAAAAGCAGTGTGGCATCAATTAAAAGTCTACCGCTTCAACTGATATAATTTGGGGAACTGCTTTTTTTACAGCCTCCTCCACTCCATTTTTCAAGGTCATAGCACTCATTGAGCAGGAACTGCAAGCACCCGTTAATTTCACTTTAAGAACATAATTTTCAGTGACTTCAACAAGTTCCATATCACCTCCATCAGCATTTAAGAAAGGTCTTAACTGAGCCAGAGCTTCTTCGATTTTATTTAACATGTCAGGATCAGTGATAATTCCCATTGAATTTATGATTATTTTAGGCTTTTGCGAATTTAACATTTATTTTCAACACCTGTTCAACAAGATTTTCAGTTACCTCTTTAAAGGCCAATGCTTGAGGAGTTGTTTGTTGTAACACCGCAGGCCTTCCTGAATCTCCCGATTCACAAATGCTTTGTACAAGAGGTATTTGCCCTAGTAAAGGGACCTCAAGCGTTTCTGCAAGTATTTTTGCACCATCTTTTCCAAAAATATAATACTTGTTTTCAGGTAATTCGGCAGGAGTAAAATAGGCCATGTTTTCTATTATACCAAGAATTGGAATATTTATTTGAGGCAGTTGGAACATTGCCACTCCCTTTTTAGCATCAGCAAGGGCTACAGATTGTGGTGTACTTACAATAACAATACCTGTTAAATTTATTGTTTGAACCAATGAAAGATGAATATCTCCAGTTCCAGGAGGTAAATCAATGAGAAGATAATCCAACTCTCCCCAATTTGCTTCAGTGAAAAGCTGAGTAAGGGCTTTTGTTGCCATAGGACCACGCCATACAACAGCTTGATTGATGTCAGCAAAAAAACCAATAGATAGCAATTTAACCCCATGGCTTTCAATAGGCTTAATAAGGCTTTTTCCATCAATATTCTCAACTACCGGGCGTTCATGTAAAACATCAAACATCATCGGAATAGAAGGACCATAAATATCTGCATCAACCAAACCTACCTTATAACCTTGTAAAGCCAAAGAAACTGCAAGGTTTGAGGCCACTGTGGATTTCCCAACGCCACCTTTTCCAGATGCAACCGCAATTGTATTTTTTACCTGCTTAAGAATATTTCTTTGCTCGGGCTCCCTTTCACTTTCTACAGGAAGTGCAAGAATATTAATTTCACTTTTAACGCCCTTGCCAAAAAAACGTTCAATAGCATGTTCACAAGCCTCTTCCATGCGCTTGCGACTGTGCATGGCAGGATTGTTTATTTTAACGCTGAATTTCAAAACCTCATCAACTATTTCAATATCAGAAACCAGTCCAAGGGCAACAATGTCTTTTTTCAAATCCGGCTCTATCACATAAGTTAAAGCTTCGATCAATTTTTCTTTTGTCATTTTTTATAGCTCAGATTTTTATTTAAAACAGAACTCCAATGAATTTTGTTTTACTCTTTATATAAATCTTTTAATTTTAGTACCTATTTTATATATTCTTCTTTAGGAACGCGTCCCATCCCTGTGCTGTTATAGGATGAAGGGTATTTGTTTTTGTAACCAAATTAATTCCCGAGGCCATATCAGTTATGTGACCAATAACAGTAAGATTTGGATTCGCTTTTATTTTATCGAAATCATTTTGTGCTATAGTAAAAAGCAATTCATAATCTTCTCCCCCACTAAGAGCACAAAGAGTAGGATCAAGATTAAAATCCCTTGCCGTATTATATGTAACAGGATCAATAGGTATTTTTTCCTCATATAACCTGCACCCAACCTTAGATTGGTTGCATAAATGAAGAATTTCCGAGGCCAAACCATCAGATATGTCAATCATGGAATTGGGATGAACCGCAAGTGCATTTAACAAACCCTTTATATCTGCTCTTGCTTCAGGTTTTAATTGTCTTTCAAGGATATAATCATGGCCTTCAAGATCGGGTTGTATTTTTGGGTTTTCCTTAAAAACACTATATTCCCTTTCAAGAACTTGCAAACCAACGTATGCTCCACCTAAATCGCCTGTAACTACAATTAAATCACCTTCTTTTGCAGTATTACGAAAAACAGCCTTATCTGCTTCAACCTCGCCAAGAGCTGTAACACTAATAACCAAACCACTTAAGGAAGAAGTGGTATCTCCTCCAACTAGATCAATTCCATATTTTTCACATGCAATATAAATTCCCTGGTAAAGCTCCTCTACCGCGTCAACTCCAAATTTGCTGGAAACAGCAATTGAAACAGTTACTTGTTTGGGACTCGCATGCATAGCGCATATATCCGAAAGATTAACCACAATGGCTTTATAACCCAAATGCTTAAGAGGAACATAAGAAAGGTTGAAATGTACCCCTTCAACAAGCATATCGGTAGTTATAACAGTTTGTTTATCCTTATAATCAATTATCGCAGCATCATCTCCCACCCCTTTAACAGAACTCGGGTTTCTTAATTTTATATTTTTGGTTAAATGGTCAATCAAACCAAATTCTCCCAATTCGCTCAATTCCATTTTTGAAGGGTTTTCCAACATAATTCCAATTGTTTTTACTTGAAAATTTTACGGATGCAAAGGTAGGGATAATTACTTTTTATCGAATCGTTTTTATTGAAATACCAAAAACAATTGTTTACATACAATTAAGGAGTCCAAAAATTGATTATATTTAAGAGTTGTTAATCCTAACTTCAGAATTAAAATCCATTATTTTAAAAATAGCATTCAGCCTGTTTTAAACATACACAATATGAATGAAATAAGCATCTATATTAAGTACATAGCCCATTTCATAGAAATTATTGGAGTTCTTACTATTGTTATTGGCATAACACTGGCTTTAATTAAATATATTTTTACATTTCAGGGAATTAAACCAAGGTCGTATAAAACATTGAGACATGAGCTTGGAAAAGGTATATTATTAGGATTGGAGATATTGGTGGCAGCAGACATTATTGCAACAGTTGTTACAGAAGCAACAATGGAAAGGGTTTTAACATTAGGGGTAATTATATTGATAAGAACTTTATTGAGCCTATCTCTGGAAGTAGAATTAGAGGGAAGATTTCCATGGAAAAAATCCCAAAATAAAATATAAAATATTCCTGGTTTACTTTCTTTAGGAAAGATGTAACAATAGATAAAAGCCAATCAAGCCCAAAGGGCTTTAACTTAAATGACCTGGATTCATTCCTTCATAAAAAGCAAAAAGCAAAAGCCCAAAGGGCTTTAATATGAATAACCACTTTTAAATTCAACTATTTATTTGTATCAATACCATAAAAAAGGTATTTTTGTATTCGATTTAAGCCTTACTTAGATTTAATCTAAATAACAATAAGGGCTTAAAATCGTTTTATAAGTACATTAAAAACATTGGACACATTATGATAACAGTATCAGACAATGCCAGGTCAAAGGTTTTAAGCCTAATGGCAGAGGAAGGCATGGAAAACGGTTTTGTACGTGTTGGCGTGCAGGGCGGGGGTTGTTCAGGGCTTTCATATAAAATGGAATTTGACAACAATATGAAACCAGAGGATCAGGTTTTTGAGGATAAAGGAGTGAAAGTAGTGGTGGATAAAAAAAGTATTTTATACCTGGTAGGTACGGAACTTGATTATTCAGGCGGACTTAATGGAAAAGGCTTTCAGTTTATAAATCCTAATGCATCAAGAACATGCGGATGCGGAGAAAGCTTTGCAGTTTAATCCTAATTGCTTAATTAAGCTAGAGGATTGATTTTAAAACTTATAAAACAGTAGAATAAAGAATAAAATTAATGGCAGAAGATAAGGACATATTAGAGCAGGTAACGGGCACAGAATATAAATATGGTTTTGTTACCAATATAGAATCCGACATGGCTCCAAAAGGGCTGAGTGAAGATACTATTCGATTTATTTCAGCCAAAAAAAACGAACCTCAATGGATGCTTGATTGGAGACTTAAAGCATACAAACAGTGGTTAAAAATGCAAGAACCTAAATGGGCGCATGTACATTACCCTAAAATTGATTTCCAGGATTCTTATTATTATGCGGCCCCAAAGCAGAAACCAAAATTAGATAGCCTTGACCAGGTGGACCCGGAATTGCTGGATACCTTCAATAAGCTTGGTATATCATTGGTTGAACAAAAAAGATTGAGCGGAGTGGCAATTGATGTGGTGATGGATAGTGTTTCAGTAGCCACTACTTTTAAAGAAAAACTTGGAGAGCTTGGTATCATCTTTTGTTCCTTTGGTGAAGCAGTACAAAAACATCCGGAACTTGTACAAAAATATATGGGATCCGTTGTACCTGTTTCTGATAATTTTTATGCCGCACTTAATTCCGCGGTATTTACAGATGGTTCTTTTTGCTATATTCCAAAAGGAGTAAAATGCCCAATGGAATTATCAACTTATTTCAGAATAAACGAAGCCAAAACAGGACAATTTGAAAGAACACTTATTATAGCAGACGAGGACAGTAAGGTGAGTTACCTTGAGGGCTGCACAGCTCCAATGCGCGATGAGAACCAGCTTCACGCTGCTATAGTGGAAATTATTGCATTGAAAAATGCAGATGTAAAATATTCAACGGTACAGAACTGGTATCCGGGAAATAAAGAAGGAATTGGAGGAGTATATAACTTTGTTACAAAAAGAGGGATTTGCCTTGGAGATAATTCTAAAATTTCATGGACACAGGTAGAAACAGGCTCTGCAATTACATGGAAGTACCCCAGTTGCATTTTAAAAGGCGACAACTCAGTTGGTGAATTTTATTCTGTTGCAGTTACAAACAACTTTCAACAAGCCGATACTGGAACCAAAATGATCCACATTGGAAAAAACACAAAAAGCATTATTATTTCCAAAGGAATTTCTGCCGGAAATAGCAATAATTCCTACAGGGGATTGGTAAAAATTCAAAAAAGTGCAGAAAATGCAAGAAATTTCTCCCAGTGTGATTCATTGTTAATGGGTGATAAATGTGGAGCGCATACCTTTCCTTATATAGAAGTTGCTAATAAATCCTCTAAAGTGGAACATGAGGCAACTACATCTAAAATAGGAGAAGATCAAATATTTTATTGCAATCAAAGAGGAATTGCAACTGAAAAGGCTGTAAGTTTAATTGTAAACGGTTACTGTAAAGATGTGTTAAATCAATTGCCAATGGAATTTGCTGTAGAAGCTCAAAAATTACTTGCCATTTCTTTGGAAGGCAGTGTCGGTTAAAGAAAAAGTGAATAGATTAACCAGAACTATTTTAATAGATAAAAATAATATTATTTAAAAAGTAAATAATTGAAATCCTAAAGCAAATTCAATTATCAACTTTAAACGCTAAAAAAGATGTTAAAAATTACAAATTTAGAAGCCTCCATAAATGGAAAGCAAATCCTTAAAGGTTTAAACTTAGAAATTAAAGCAGGTGAGATACATGCCATTATGGGGCCTAATGGTTCTGGAAAAAGCACGCTTGCTTCCGTTCTTGCTGGAAGAGAAGATTATGAAATTACCGGGGGAGAAATTACCTTCAATGGAAAAGATTTATTGGAAATGGCTCCGGAGGAAAGAGCAAGAGAAGGGGTGTTTTTAGCTTTTCAATATCCTGTGGAAATTCCAGGAGTTAGCAATATAAATTTTTTAAAAACAGCTATCAATGAAATTCGTGAACATAAAGGACTTGAGCCTATAAGTGCAAAGGATTTCCTTGCAATGGTTAAAGAAAAACAGAAATTAGTTGAATTTGATGCCAAACTTACCAAACGCTCCGTTAATGAGGGCTTTTCGGGTGGAGAAAAAAAACGAAATGAAATTTTTCAGATGGCTATGCTTGAACCTAAATTTTCAATCCTTGATGAAACAGACTCAGGACTTGATATTGATGCTTTGAGAATTGTTGCAAATGGTGTAAACAAATTGCGTTCAAAGGACAATGCTGTTGTTTTAATTACCCATTATCAAAGGCTTTTAGATTATATCGTTCCTGATTTTGTACATGTGCTTTACAATGGGAAAATTGTTAAATCAGGTGGCAAAGAATTGGCCCTGGAACTTGAAGAAAAAGGATATGATTGGATTAAAGAAGAAGCTGCTCAATTTAACATGAAAATTAGCTGATTGAATTTAAAGTTAAATTGACTTCTACATCTTGTTTTTAGGGGTGTAAAAGCTTAGAAATTAAAGTATATTAAATGGAAACAACAACAGCAATAAATCCCAGGGATAAATTCATAAAACAACTTTCTGGTCTTGAATTTAATGATCAGGAAATTTATCTTGCAAATATCCGTAAGCAAGCCAAGGAAGCTTATCACACATTGGATTTCCCAACCTCCAGAACTGAGGATTGGAAGTATACTAAAGTAACTGGAATTGTTAAAAATGAATTTCAGGCTTTACCTTCAAATGTTCCAGTTGATATTAAACCCTATTTGCTTGATGGTGCGGATAAAAACCGCCTGGTATTTGTAAATGGTTTTTTTAGAAAAGATCTTTCTGTTATCGGCACATTACCTGGTCAGCTGATTATAGAAAACATTACAAATGCTGCCGATTTACATCCAGAATTATTTAATAACTATTTTGCCCGTTTTGCCGATTTCAAATCAACTATTTTCACCTCATTAAATACGGCATTTTTTACTGGGGGGGCTTTTATTTTTATTGCAGATAAAGCTATTATTGAAAACCCAATTCATGTTATTCACCTAATTGTTGGAGACAATGTAATTTCCCAACCAAGAAATCTCATTATATCAGGAAAGAGTTCCCAGGCAAACGTTATTTACACCTTTGATACAATTCATTCCAAACTTGCATTTACAAATGTTGTAACAGAAATATATGTAAAAGAAAATGCACACCTTACTTTGGATAAGGTGCAAAATGAAAACTATGAAACTTCGCATATTGCAACTGAACAGGTTTACCAGGAAGCAGACAGCAATTTTACCATAAATACAGTAACAATAAATGGTGCCCTTGTTAGAAACAACCTGAATATAGTGGTTGATGCTGAAAACTGTGAATCAAATCTAAATGGCTTGTACCTTCCTCAGGGGAACCAACATGTGGATAACCATACTTTAGTTGATCATCGAAAAGCTCATTGTCAAAGTAATGAGTTGTATAAAGGAGTTATGAGTGATCAATCAACAGGAGTGTTTAATGGGAAAGTATTTGTAAGGCAGGATGCACAAAAGACTAACGCTTTCCAATCAAATAAAAACATTTTGTTAAGTGATGATGCATCAATCAACTCTAAACCTGAACTTGAAATATATGCCGATGATGTAAAATGCAGCCATGGCTCAACTACCGGACAAATGGATGAAGAAGGTATTTTTTACCTGCGTTCAAGAGGTATTGGTGAGGCAAATGCTATTAACTTAATGATGAATGCTTTTGTTTCAGATGTTATTAATAAGATTAAATGCCTGCCACTTAAGGAAAAAGTAGAATTATTATTGGATAAAAGATTAAACAAAAATAAAAATTGAAAGAACAAAGTGGAAATAGTGCAACCTTTAAAGGTTTGGACATTGAAAAAACACGTAAGGATTTTCCAATTCTATCCACTTTGGTTAATGGCAAACCTCTGGTTTATCTTGACAATGCAGCAACGTCACAAAAGCCTCAACAGGTTATAGATGTAATTACAAACTATTATACTAAACAAAACAGTAACATTCACAGGGGTGTTCACTATTTAAGCCAGTGCGCAACCGAAGCCTTTGAAGATTCCCGTGAAAAAATTCGTGCTTTTATTAATGCTCCCCAGGCTAAACAGATTATTTTTACAAAAGGCACCACAGATGCTATTAATTTAATCGCTACAGGTTATGGCAGAAAATTTATAGGAAAAGGTGACCAGGTGATTATTTCAGCAATGGAGCATCATTCAAATATTGTTCCCTGGCAAATGCTTTGCGAGGAAAAACAGGCTAGTCTTAAAATTATTCCTATCAATGAAAAAGGAGAGATAATTTTTGAAGCGTTTGAAAAGATGCTTAATCCAAAAGTTAAATTAATTTCTATTTGCCATGTTTCAAATGCTTTGGGAACTATAAATCCTGTAAAAGAAATTATTCAAAAAGCTCATGAATTTAATATTCCTGTGGTGATTGACGGTGCTCAGGCAGTTCATTTCATGAAAGTAGATGTACAGGAACTGGATTGTGATTTCTATGCCTTTTCTGGTCATAAAATGTTTGGCCCTACTGGAATTGGAATTTTGTACGGAAAAGAAGCTTTGCTTAATGAAATGAACCCCTACCAAGGCGGAGGAGATATGATAAAAACAGTATCTTTTGAAAAGACTATTTACAATGAAATTCCGCATAAATTTGAGGCCGGCACCCCAAACATTGAAGCAGGAATAGCACTTGGAGCAGCTATCGATTATATCAATTCTATTGGCATTGAAAACATTCATGCACAGGAGAAAGAATTGCTCGAATATGCCACAAAAAAATTAACTGCAATTGAAGGACTCCAAATAATTGGAAGGGCGAAAGAAAAATCAGGCGTTATTTCTTTTATTGTAAATGGCCTTCACCCATACGACATTGGAGTGATATTGGACAAATTAGGAATTGCAATACGCACAGGCCATCATTGCACACAACCCTTAATGGAACGTTTAAATTTACCTGGAACTGCACGTGCTTCCTTCGCTTTTTACAATACCATAAATGAAGTGGATACGTTAGTTAAAGGAATAGAAAAAGCAATACAAATGTTAAAATAAGGGGAAGCTTACCCTTTAAAAAGAATTGGAAATGTCTATAAATGAAATACAGCAGGAGATAATTGAGGAGTTTTCCTTTTTTGAGGATTGGATGGAAAAATATGAACACATTATTGATCTTGGAAAATCCTTACCCTTGATTAAAGATGAATTTAAAACTGAAGAAAGGCTGATAAAAGGGTGTCAATCCAGGGTATGGCTTCATTCTGAGATGAAAGATGGAAAGCTCGTTTTTTATGCAGATAGTGATGCAATTATTACCAAAGGGTTAATTGGTTTAATGGTTAGGGTTCTTTCCAATCAAAAACCTGAAGAAATAGTAAATGCAGATTTGTATTTTATTGATAAGATTAATTTAAAAGAACATCTGTCTCCAACCCGTTCAAATGGATTGCTTTCAATGGTTAAGCAAATGAAGATGGATGCTCTCGTTAGACAGTAAATAAACAAGTTTATAGGTCTTAAAACCTACTTATTGAAGAAACAAAATGATTACAGATAGGAAACAATTAGAAAAAATGATTATTGAGGCCATAAAAACAGTTTATGACCCGGAAATTCCTGTTGATGTTTATGAACTTGGTTTAATCTACGAAATCAATATCAATGACGAGGCCAATGTGGATATTAAAATGACGCTCACTTCTCCTTCTTGCCCGGCAGCGGAAGAATTGCCCGGTGAAGTGGAACTTAAAACCAAACAGGTTCCTGGTGTTACCAATGCAGCAGTTACAATAGTTTTCGATCCGCCCTGGGAAAAAAGCATGATGAGTGAGGAAGCTCAACTTGAGTTGGGTTTTATGTAAAATTTTTATCCCTCAAGCTCCCATAAATACAGAAATTAGATTATTAAACAATGGATAAAGAATTGGAAATAGAAAACAAAGTTGATAAAAGTGGATTAATCACTTTAAACCTTGAGGATTTTTATCCTCAAGGTGATCGCATTTTGTTTGATATTAAAGAATGTCTTTATCAGGGAATAATTCTAAAGGAGAAAGAATTCAGGGAATTTATTAAAAACCACAATTGGGACAAGTATCAAAACAAATTCGTAGCTATATATTGTTCAGCCGATGCAATAGTTCCAACCTGGGCATACATGCTTTTAACCGCTGAATTGGAACCTTTTGCAAGCAAACTTGTTTTTGGTGATTTACACCTTCTTGAAACAGTGTTGTTCCTGGATGCATTAAAAAACCTTGAAATTCCAAAATATAAAGATGAGCGGGTAATTATAAAAGGTTGTTCCAAATTTCCTGTTCCACCCTCTGCTTATGTAGAACTTACCAGGCTTTTGAGGCCTGTTGCAAAAAGTATAATGTTTGGTGAGGCTTGTTCCACTGTACCTATATACAAGAAAAAATAAATTGATACACCTTCACATCTGATTCCTGGCCTTTACCAGAATCTTGAATCACATCCAGTTTTTTCGCTTAAAATAAAGCAATAAAGATAAACCAACAATTATCATAATTCCCCACACAGTATAGTACCCATATTCCCAGTCTAATTCAGGCATCACTCTAAAATTCATTCCATATACTCCCACAAGAAAGGTTAGAGGAATAAAAATTGTGGCAATAATCGTAAGGGTTTTCATAACATCATTCTGGCGGTTGCTTATACTGCTCATATAAATATCCAGTATACTTGATAGCATTTCCCGGTAGGTATCAATTGAGTCCATTACCTGAATAGTATGGTCATAAACGTCTTTAATAAATACCCGGGTATGAGCACTAACAATTGTCATGTCATTATTCATAAGGGAATTTAATACTTCCCTTAAAGGCCAAATGTTTTTTCGAAGCAAAATAAAATCTCTTTTCAGTCTATTTATCTCATACAATAATTCAATAGATGGATCATCTAAAACTTTTTCCTCAAGCATTTCAATTTTATTGCCTAATTGTTCCAAAACAAGGTAAAACCGGTCAACTATAACATCCAGCAGAGCATAAGCAAGATAATCAGTTCCTGACTTTCTGATTTTTCCTTTTCCTGCTTCCAAACGCAATCTTACAGGATCAAATACATCACCTTCAAGTTCCTGAAAAGAAATTATAAATTCCTGATTGAAAATAATACTTACCTGTTCATGGATAACCTCGTCTTTAATCGTATCAAAATTAATCATATTTAACACTAAAAAGAGGTAGTTTTCGCCCTCTTCCAACTTTGGTCTCTGACCTAAATGAAGAATATCTTCAACAAACAAAGGATGAATTTTATAGGAAGAACAAATTTGGTCTACAATGGAAGTATTAAGGCCATTGATATTGATCCAAACAGAACCTTTTTTACTGCTTAGTAATTTTTCAAGATCTGATGGATTTACCAATTCCTTTTTTTCAAGAATGTCTTCCCCATAACAATAGGCAGAAATGGAATAGTTTTCAGAAGAAGTTGTAATATGGTCGATAGAACCAGGTGAAAGCCCGATTCTTTTACGGTTATACCTGCGTGTGAATTTAGCCATGGCCTAAAGTTATTAAATTATGAGTACAAAGAATTGTTTAACAGAAATCAAGGTTTTTACCTCATAAAATTCAAAGTAAATGCTTGTAGGAATTGATTTAATTGCATCTTCTCAAATAAATGAAGAGAGTTAAAGTGTAAAGGCTAACTCTGTGGCTATAATAAGCCCAATTTATAGGGGTTTATTTACCTGTAGAAAATTAACCAAAGGGTTAAAATTATTTTTTATAAAAATTCATTTCATCTATGTAATGCCGGGCAGGTTCGGGTATCATATACCTTACATCTTTTTTATTTTTAATTGCTGCACGTATGAAACTTGAAGATAATTCAATTAAGGGTGCCTCAATGAGATGGATTTTTTTATGATCCTTCAAAGTGCTTTCGTTGGGTTCTACTCGTGGATAAACGTAAAGTTCACATTGCTGGAGAATTTGCTCGTAATTCTTCCATTTGTGGAAATTAACAAGGTTATCAGTTCCAACAATAAGAGCGAAATCATTTTTAGGATATTTTTCATTTAAATAAGTAAGAGTATCAATCGTATAAGAAGGCTGAGGAAGCTTAAATTCTATGTCACTAGCCTTGAGTTTAGGATTGTCTCCAATTGCCAGCCTCACCATTTCCAATCGATGATGCTCATCCAACAATGTTTTTTTTATTTTAAGGGGATTGTGAGGAGAAACAACAAACCAAACTTGTTTTAGGTCAGTATATTCAGCCATGTAATTTGCAAGGATCATATGCCCCACATGCACAGGATTAAAAGAACCAAAAAACAAACCTATTTTCAAAGTAATTACAATTTCCAGTTGTAGGTATCAATATCAACAAGACATGCTTTTAAAAGATCAATACAACCTCTAATGTCTTCCCTATTTGCAGTTTCTATAACCTGGTGAATATGTCTTGTAGGAATCGAAATGGCTCCAGCAATAGCTCCACCAGCAGTATTTCTTTGCATTCCAGCTGTATCGGTACCTCCGGCAGGTAAAATTTCAGTTTGAAATTTTATTTGGTGTTTAGCCGCAGTTTTTTTCATAAAATCTACCATTCTAAAATCACAGATAGTTGATGAATCCATAATTTTAATTGCAGCACCACAACCAAGTTTGGTTATATTTTCATGATCCTTTGCTCCTGGTACATCATAGGCAATGGTTGTATCTAATCCAAAACCAAAATCAGGCTGAATCTGAAGGGCAGAAGCAAAAACACCACGTAAGCCTACCTCCTCCTGAACAGTAAATACTGCATAAATATCATAGGGAGTTTCTTTGAGTTCACGCAATACTTCAATAAGAATATATACGGATACTCTATTATCAATGGACTTGCAATTAACGCAATCGCCCATTTCTATGAGTTCTCTTTCTCGGGAAATTGTATCACCAACTGTTACAATTTTCTCCACCTCTTCCCTCTTCATCCCTAAATCAATGAAAAAATCCTCAATTTTAACAGGTTTACCCCGCTCATCCTGAGACATAATATGAACTGGTTTCGAGCCCATTACCCCAATTACATCTTTTTTTCCATGCACTATTACCCTTTGAGCTGTAAGTGTTTTTGGGTCAAAACCACCAAGTGTATGAAATCTTAAAAAACCATTCTTATCAATGTGAGTAGTAATAAAACCTATCTCATCCATATGGGCTGCAATCATTACCTTTTTAGCAGGTTTCCCTTTGGTAACTTTTCCTTTTTTATAGGCTGTTACATTTCCCATGTTATCTACACTGATCTTATCAGCCAGATCTTTTATTTCACGTAAAACAACTGCACGTATTCTTTGTTCATATCCAGGAACACCAGGAGTTTCACAAATTTCCTTTAATAATTTAATATTTAAATCCTTACTTTTCTTTTTCATCTGTATCTAGTTTGTCTTTTAACAACCCTATTATATTCATTCCTGGTTGCGTACAGGCTTGAGCATGTCTATTTCAAATCAGTATTACTAAAAAATGTTCTTATGTTTAATTTTATGTTATTTATTCAACATAAGAAAGCTTCATCATATTTGTTTTTCCTTTTTCTGTTATAGGCATACTTGCCAGATTTATAAAATAATCTCCCTGTTTTAAGAGCCCTTCTTTTCTCAAAAGGTATTTTATATCGGCAATGGTATGATCCGTACTTATGTACTTATCGTAGTAAAATCCTCTAACTCCCCAAATAAGACTAAGGGTATTTAACAAAGAATGATTGCTGGTAAAAACAAAAATACTTGCTTTTGGCCTGTAACTGGATACTTTGATTGCTGTATAACCAGAATGAGTCATTGTTATAATGGCTTTTGCTTTTATGTGCTCTGCTAAATGACATGCACTATGGCAAATTGTATCTGTAGAGAGTCTTTCAATATTTATTTCAGGTTCAAGATTACGGTTAAATACATCACCGTGTGTTTCAACATTACTTATTATCTTATTTGCAGCTTCAATAACCTTTACCGGAAAAATACCAACAGATGTTTCTCCGCTTAACATAATGGCATCTGCTCCATCAATAACTGAATTTGCAACATCATTTACCTCAGCCCTGGTAGGTGAAACATTAGTAATCATTGATTCCATCATTTGGGTGGCAATAATAATAGGCTTTGCAGCCTTTATACATTCCCTTACCAACATCTTTTGTATAAGTGGCACACTTTCCATGGGTACCTCCACACCTAAGTCACCACGCGCTACCATTACCGCATCGGCTTCCTTAATAATATTATCAATATCATCAATTGCCTCTGGTTTTTCTATTTTGGCTACAACCCTTGATGTCTTGTTATTAAGTGCAATAATGTTTTTTAATTCAATAATATCACTAGCCGAGCGAACGAAAGAAAGTCCAATCCATTCAATATTATTTTCAAGAGCAAAATCAAGATCCCGTAAATCTTTTTCAGTAAGACATGGAAGGGATACTTTGGTATTGGGCAGGTTTACTCCTTTTTTAGATGACAAAGTACCTCCATGTACAATATGAGTACGCACTTGGTCTATTCCATTTGTTTCAATAACCCTTAAAATCAACTTTCCATCATCAAGCATTACAATTTCACCCGGACGAACATCCTGAGGAAATTGGGGATAGGTTATATAAACCTTATTAACATTACCTATTAATTTTTCCGTAGTAATAATAAGTTCATTTCCTGAAATTAATTCAGCACTTCCATTTTCCATCATCCCTATACGGAGCTTTGGACCTTGTAAATCAGCCAGGATTGCAGTATGCACCCACAGCTCCTTGTTAATTTCTTTTATGAATTTAATTACCTGTAAATGATCCTCATGACTGCCATGTGAAAAGTTTATCCTGCACACATCAACACCAGCAATAATCAATGCCTTTAACATCTCTTTTGAAGAAGAAGCAGGCCCAATTGTAGCTATAATTTTTGTTCTGTTTGTATTCATTACTATAAAATTAAATTTTGTCGTGATTTTAAATTTTCAATATCTATGTTAAAAGCAGTTAGAACTGCTTCAATGTTCCTAATCTTATTGATTAATTCAGTAGCCTGAAAAGCTGAAAATCCTCCCTCAATTTTCAATAAATAATCAGCCTGTTTTTGTTCTGGCAACAAAAAACCATTTGCCCCTTTATTAGACAGCAAGGTGTATTCAAGGTGCTTGTCCTCATCGAAAAAGGTATAATGAGCAAATTCACAGGTCATGTTCTTCGTTTTGAGTGACAGAGAATCTTGTCTTGCAAAATTTAAATCAAGACTTTTATTAACCATCCAGCAAAATTTATAATCCCGTGCATGGCAGCTTATGCCAATTAGGATAAAATCATAATCATACTCTAATTCAAGCGTAACCTTTGCCATAAAATGATTATAATAAAAAAACAATTGAGGCAAGATGGCTTACAAAAGTAGGATTTTTTACAGGGAATGACAAAAAACTTAATCCTATGGAATATTTAATTCTAAACAGCCAATTTCTGCCGCTTGCTGTTCGGCTCTTTTTTTAGAAAAATCGCTACCCCTGCCCCTTACAATTTGATCAACAACAAGTACAACTTTATATATTTTTTGGTGTTCAGAACCAGCCTCTTCTTCTGTTTTAAATACGAAATTCTTCCTCTCTCTCTGGCACCAGTTTATAATTTTACTCTTGTAATCTCTATCCGTTTTTTCTAATTCCTCAATATCAATGTGGTATTTAATAATTCTATTAATTATCAATTTTAAAGTAAAATCATACCCTTTATCCAGGTAAACTGCACCTATTAAAGCTTCAAAAGCATCTCCATAAACAGACTTAAATATGGTTTTTTTATTATATCCTGTTTCCACCAAAAGTTCAATTCCAAGTTTTAATGCAAGCTGATTTAAGGATTGCCTACTAACGATTCTGGATCGCATTTTAGTTAAAAAACCTTCGTCTTTATAGGGAAATTTTTGATATAAAAAATAGGCTACAACTGCTCCGAAAATGGCATCCCCCAAATATTCAAGCCTTTCATTACTTGGGCTTTCAATTTTTGAAGCTATAGAACTATGCCTTAAGGCTTTTTGATAAAGCCTTATATTACGGGGATAAAACCCAAAAATATTTTTTATTGAATAATAAAGCTTTTTATCGGAAGAAAAGACAACAAGAAAAGCTTTAAAGAAATCAGACAATGCTATCCTTTGAATTTTTTAAATATAACAGAAGCATTATGCCCACCAAAGCCAAAAGTATTACTTAAGGCTGCCCTTACAACCCTTTTTTGTGGTTTATGAAATGTAAGGTTCAAACCATTATCAATTTCTGGATCATCATTAAAATGATTGATGGTTGGAGGTATTATATCATTCTTTACTGCAAGTACGCAGGCAATGGATTCTACAGCTCCTGCAGCACCAAGTAAATGGCCTGTCATAGATTTTGTAGAGCTTACGTTTAGTTTGTATGCATGTTCCTTAAAAACACCAGTAATGGCTTTAGATTCGGCTATATCTCCCAATGGTGTAGAAGTACCATGAACATTAATATAGTCAATCTCGTCATAATTCATATTAGCATCTAAAAGTGCATTACGCATTACATTAAGTGCGCCAAGTCCTTCCGGATGGGGCGCTGTAATATGATGAGCATCAGCAGACATTCCGCCTCCTGCAAGTTCAGCATAAATTTTGGCGCCTCTTTTTATTGCGTGTTCATATTCCTCAAGTACAAGAGCACCTGCTCCTTCACCAAGAACAAAGCCATCACGGCTAATGTCAAATGGCCTGGAAGCGGTTTCAGGAGATTCGTTCCTTACCGACAGTGCATGCATAGCGTTAAAACCTCCAATTCCTGCTTCATTAACTGCTGCCTCTGAACCACCAGAAATAATTATATCTGCCTTATTAAGCCTTATATAATTAAAAGCATCAATTAATGCATTTGTTGAGGAAGCACAAGCTGAAACAGTTGTAAAATTTACCCCTCTAAAACCAAAGCGAATAGAAATATGACCAGATGCAATATCGGCAATCATTTTGGGGATAAAAAAAGGATTAAATCGTGGAGTACCATCACCCTTTGCAAAAGCACCACATTCAGTAAGAAAAGTATCCAACCCGCCAATACCGGAGCCCCAAATAACTCCGGCTCGGTCAAGATCAATTTCTTCCTTTTTCAAACCAGAATCCCTGTAAGCTTGATCAGCCACAGCTAATCCGTACTGAGCATATAGGTCAAGACGTTTTACCTCTTTACGTTCAAAATAATCTTCGGTATTAAAACCCTTTACTTCACAAGCAAATTGAGTTTTAAATTTAGAAGGGTCGAAACGTGTTATACGGGCCGCACCACTCACTCCTTTGAGAAGATTATCCCAATATTCAGAAACAGTATTGCCTATTGGTGTCAAAGCACCAAGACCTGTAACTACTACACGTTTTAACTCCATTTTACAAGAACTAGGAATCTAAAAAATTATTTTGCGTTTGCTTCAATATAAGTGATAGCATCACCTACTGTTCCAATTTTCTCAGCCTGATCGTCAGGTATTGCAATATTGAATTCTTTTTCGAATTCCATAATCAACTCAACTGTATCCAGTGAATCTGCACCCAAATCGTTGGTAAAGCTTGATTCGTTTGTAACTTCGCTTTCGTCAACTCCTAATTTATCAACGATAATGGCTTTAACTCTTGATGTAATATCTGACATTTTTAATTCTCCTTTCTTAATAGTTAATTTAAAATTTTGGCTGCAAAGAAATAAATTTATAAAGTTAAATTCAAATTTTTTATTGAATTTATTCTGCAAATATTTCTGACTTTCCTCCTGTTTTGCTCTTAATGTCAATCCTTACAAGGCTTTACGGAACAAAACAAGTCTTGAATTAAAAATAGAGCAGGGTCCTTTTTTGCTCAAATTTACCTGCCTAAACATTTATTCCTTGTCTTTTCAGTCTCCACACTTTAATATATTTGCTAATCTAGGTAAAAAATTTAATTAACCTGCTTACTTTATCTATTTTTGCAAAAAATCATCATGATGAGAATAGGTATTTTTGCATCCGGTACAGGTTCAAATGCACAAAAAATTATTGACTATTTCAAAAATAAAAATCCGGATATTATAGTTTCTCTCATTGTTTGCAATAACCCCAATGCAAAAGTGCTTGAAGTAGCAAAAAAACATGGAATAAAATCACTTCTTATTACCAAAGTAGAGTTTAACAGTCAGGAATTTTTGCATACTCTTGAAAATCACGCAAAACTCGATTTAATTGTCCTTGCAGGTTTTTTATGGCTTATCCCTAAAGAGTTTATCAGAAAATTCAAAGGTAAAATTATCAATATTCATCCTGCTTTATTACCCGGTTTTGGAGGGAAAGGAATGTATGGCATGGCAGTGCATAAAGCTGTAAAAGAATCAGGAAACAAGGAAACCGGTATTACAATTCATTATGTGAATGAAAATTTTGACGAAGGAGAAATCATTTTTCAAGCCAAATGCTCCATTAAAGAAAAAGACACTCCAGAAAGCATTGCATTGAAAATACAGAAAATGGAACATAAACATTACCCTCGAATTATAGAATCATTAGTTTAAAACAATAAAATTTGGCAGAAATTACAATTTTTACAGATGGTGCGGCAAAAGGAAATCCTGGAAGAGGCGGTTATGGCATTGTCATGCTTTCAGGTAAGCACCGAAAAGAGATCTCTGGAGGTTTTAAACACACTACCAATAATCGTATGGAGCTTTTAAGTGTAATAGTTGCACTGGAAACAATTAAAAGCGAGGGAAATAATGTTACTATTTATTCAGATAGTAAATATGTGGTTGATGCTGTTGAAAAAGGATGGGTTTTCGGTTGGGTAAAAAAAGGCTTTAAGGATAAAAAGAATGTGGACTTATGGAAGCGCTTTTTAAAAGTTTATCCCAAACAAAAAGCAAAGTTTGTGTGGGTTAAAGGACATGCATCCAATGTTGAAAATAACAGGTGTGATGAGCTTGCAGTTGAGGCAGCCTGTGGACTAAATCTGCCAATTGATGAAGGATACCAGAATGACTCTGTTGATTCAGTGAATTAATATTTTAACAAATTTTTTCTATTCTTCGGCCCAAATACTTGTACCCTCTGTACAGTTTTGACAAATATCAATTTGTTTCCGGGAATTCAATACCTTTTTTCGGAACTCGAAATATTCCTTACCTGTCCATATTTTTGAAAAGGATTGGTTTTTAAGATTTCCCAACCTATACTTGGCATCCTTGTCAAAACAACAGGGCACTACAAGGCCATCCCAGGTAATAACACAGGAATGCCAAAGCTTCCAACAGTGATTAAGCAATTTGTTTTTAATTTTATAATTGCCATCCTCCCCTTTGCTATACCTTGAATATTTATTGGTTTCTGGTATCAAATCATTCCCGTTTTTATAATCATACACTTGAGCTGTTTTTAAGGCAACTTTGTCAACCCCTAGCTTTTTTCCTAGTTTTTTTATTTCTTCTACCTGGTGTTCATTTTGCTTTACAACAAGAAATTGAAAAATAACATAAGGAGTAGTTGAATTAAGTTCCTTTTTCCATTTAATAATATTTTTGGTTCCCTCTATTACTTTATCAAGGCTTCCCCCTATTCTATAATTCTCATAAGTCTCCTGCTCTGTACCATCAATGGAAATAATTAGCCTTGATAGTCCAGATTCTATGGTTTTCCGGGCATTGCTATCGTTAAGGTAATGTGCATTTGTTGAAGTGGCAGTATAAATTTTACGAGAAGATGCATATTTCACTAAATCAAAAAAATGAGGATGCAAGTAAGGCTCACCCTGGAAATAAAAAATAAGGTAAATCAATTTTTTATACAAATCATTGATTACGCTTTTATAAAATTGCACATCAAGCATTCCAGTTGGCCGGGAAAAGGACCTCAACCCACTAGGGCATTCAGGACATCGAAGATTACAGGAGGTAGTTGGCTCAATAGAAATACTTAAAGGCATTCCCCAGTGTATAGTCCTACCACTATATTTAGAAACAAGATAACTGGAAATAATTTTAATCTGGTTAAAAAATTTTCCAGGAGTATAATTATTTAAAAGGTTTAGTGTATCCCGTATATTTCCTGTCATCTAATACAAATGTATTAAAATTACGGGCAGTTTTTATGTTGGGTTTAAACAAACAATGGATACTCTATTACAAACTCCATTACTTTTTATATTTAATTACTCACCCTTAAGTCTTAATGAATATTTTCTTAACTGATTTAGCCTAAGTAATTTCATTGCTTGTTTTTAATTTAGTGTGGTTCCTCTTTCTAATTGAGCAAATATTCGAAGTTTCCAACAAATAATAATTGAACAAAAATCAATATCCTTTAATTACTGGCACTGCACTTAATAAATTAAATTTATACTTTAGCCAAAAAAACTTTGAAGAACTTAGCCCTGTTTTTTCTATCAACATTCTTTGTTTCTGGTGCAATTGCACAAAAACAAACAATTACAGGAATCGTAATTGATGCGGATACTAAACAACCACTTGCTTTTGTAAATGTAGTGGATGAATTAACCTTACAAGGCACTGTTTCTGATATCGATGGAAAATTTTCAGTTCCAATTTCAAAGGATACCAGGCAAATTAAATTCAGTTACATTGGTTATACACAAGTGGATTTATCTTTAACAGATACAGTTTTAAATTTAAGACAACTGGTAATTAAACTTCATAAAAAAGATTTTTTTTTAAAGGAATTTACTTTGGTTGCAGGAGAAAATCCTTCTTACCGCATTATTAGGGAGGCAATAAAAAACGCTCCTGGTAATAATCCAGAAAAAGCAGGCTCTTTCTCATACACATCTTACAATAAAATGATTTTTACTCCTGGAGCAGAATCCAAAAAAAAACCGAACATAGATGACAGCCTAAATATACGGTTAAATGACTTTACCAAAAAGCAACATTTATTTATGATGGAATCTGTTAGTGAACGGAATTTTCTGGATGGAATGAACAATGAAAAAATAGTTGCTTCAAGAGTATCAGGGTTGCAAAATCCCTCTTTTACATTGCTCGCCACTCAGATGCAATCCTTTTCATTTTATGGAGATTATATTGCAATATCAGAAAAAAAATACCTTAACCCCATTAGTAGTGGAAGCATAGGAAGGTATGAATATGTACTTGAAGATACACTTTATACTTTAAATGATACCGTTTTTATTATTTCTTTTTTTCCAAAACCCGATAAAAACTTTGATGCACTTAAAGGATTAGTTTATATTAACACAAATCTGTACGCTATACAAAATGTGATTGCAGAGCCTGCATTTGATGAACCAAGCTTTCATATAAAAATTCAGCAGAAATACGAATTCATTGAAGGTAAACAGTGGTTTCCTGTTCAACTTAATACTGATATTGTGTACAAGATATTAAATGTTAACAATCAAAACATTAGCGGGATTGGCAGAAGCTATATTGAAGACATTAAAATAAATCCAGAATTAAAGAAAAAACAGTTTAATAGAATAGAACTTGAAGTAGCGGCTGATGCCGGAAAAAAAGAGGAAGTTTTTTGGAACAAATACAGGAAAGACAGTTTAACTGAAAAGGAAATTACAACTTACCATGTTATCGATAGTATTGGCAAAGCAGAGAATCTTGATTTAAAATTAAAAGCATTAGAAACTGTAATGACGGGAAAAATACCTGCTGGTTATATTGATTTTGATTTAAACAGGTTTCTTTTATTCAATGATTATGAAGGCTTTAGAGCTGGGGCAGGAATACATTCGAATGAAAAAATTTCTAAAATTTTTTCCCTTGGAGGATATTTAGCTTATGGATTTAAGGACAAAGCTTTGAAATATGGCGCTGATGTTTCTTTAAAATTAAATGACAAATTAGAAGCAAAGCTTAAGTTTTTCTATATTAACGATGTTCAGGAATCCGCTGGAATTAATTTTGTTTTGGACAGAAAACCAAACCTAAGCGAAATTTACAGACCTTATTTGATTTCAAGAATGGATTCTCTTCAACAATCAGGAGTAACACTTGAATTCAGAGCAGCTGAATTTTTAACAAGTTCTATTACCGGAAGTCACACAAGGTTTAATTCCACTTTAGGTTATAGATACGCCAGTAATAATAGCGATGCTACAATGATAGTGAATAGCTTTAATTTAACTGAAATTACAGCTGGATTCCGTTTTGCTTATGGTGAAATATTCATAAAAACGCCCATATACACATACTCTTTAGGAACAAATTTTCCTGTTGTGTGGATTCAACTTAAAAAAGGTTTTGACAATGTATTGAATGGGAATTTTGATTTTTACAGAGTTGACCTTAAGGTTGAGAAAAGCTTTGAAATAAAACACCTTGGCAAAACATCCCTTCAATTAATTTCAGGACATATTGAAGGATATTTACCTTATACTGCCCTTTATGCAGGAAGAGGAAGTTTCAAAAATTATCACTTCTCCGTTATGAATACATTTGAAACCATGCAAATGAATGAGTTTTTATCTAATACTTATGCTTCTGTTTTTTTCAATCATAGTTTTGGAAGTCTTTTGTTTTCAAAAGGGAAATTTAAACCAGAGTTAATCCTGGTGTGTGCAGCCGGATGGGGAAATTTGAACAATCCTGCAAACCATTTTAATATTGAGTATAAAACAATGGAAAAAGGATATTACGAATCAGGTTTAAGAATAAACAATTTAATAAAATCTGATTTCATAGGACTAGGTGTGGGTATGTTTTACAAATTTGGACCATACTCTCAATTAGAATACAAAAACAATCTTGCAATAAAAGCCACATTCAGCATTATTTTTTAAGCCCTTGAATTTTGGTTTAAGTTAAACTACATTTCCTCTTTTTATCAAGAGTTTAACTATTTATAGAAGCTATTTTAATCAGGACAGAATTCAGGAATACGAACAAACTTTTTATCCGGTTATTTTTTGTAAATTTATTATCCAGGGATAATTTTACAGTTTTACAATGAATCAAGAAAACCACACACATAAAAAAAGAAAAGGATTATCTTTTCTTACCTTATCGTTGATTATTGCAGCCATTACTGTTTTTGTTTTTTACATTTATTTAGGGGATTCAGAAAAAAATGACCCAACACTTATTATTAACGATAAAATAGTTCCTACCCCTGAAGTTATTTATGAATACATTAATTATGTTGATCATACAGATCGCAAGAAAACAGAATTGCATGAATACATTTCCCAAGGCATACAGTTGCTTACTGCCTCTTTAACAGAACTTGTTAATTTAAACCAAATGCAGGATATTGAAATAACAAATAAAAGGAAAGAATTATGGGAAATTGCAAATTACATTAAACTAAATCCTCAATCAGAATATTTATCTGACTCAATAAAAGTTGCGCTACTAACATCATCTGAAATCATTATTTCTGTCCAGGAAAAAAATTTCACTGATTTATCTCCCCTTGCATTAAATCTTTTGGAAATAGCGGAAACAATAAACCCCAATGAACCACTCAATGCCCAAAGAAACACTATCCATTTGTTTTTTACAGAATCTGCCGATATTCTAAAAACAATGGTAATGGTTAGGACTTCCAAATAAAGAAATCCTTGATCCTATTTCCTTGGAATATTGATAATATTATAAAAAAAAATCGATTTAAAGCATTTGAATTTTTAAATTTGAAAGCTTAAATAATATAAATATGGCAGGACATAGCAAGTGGGCAAATATAAAACACAGAAAAGGAGCCCAGGATTCAAAAAGAGCTAAAATATTTACAAAAATATTAAAGGAGGTAACTATTGCCACGAAAGACAATGGACCAGATCCGAATTTCAATCCCCGCCTTAGATTGGCCTTGCAAAATGCCAAAGGTGCCAATATTCCTAAAGACACTGTTGAACGGGCAGTAAACAAAGGAGCTGGGGTTGATGCACAAAATTATTCTGAAGTAACATATGAAGGATATGCACCAAATGGAATTGCTGTTTTTGTTGAATGTACCACAGATAATATTAACCGGACAGTTCAAAATGTTCGGGCTGCTTTTACCAAATACCATGGAAGCCTTGGCACAAACGGTTCTTTAAGTTTTATTTTCGAGAGAAAAGGGATTTTTAATCTTCCGAAAGCCAATTTAAATGAGGATGAGTTTATTTTTGAAGCCATTGATGCAGGCGCTGAGGATGTTGAAGTACAAGATGATTTCTTTATTATTACCACTAGTCTTGAAAACTTCGGTCCTATGCAAAAAAAACTTGAAGAATTGGGATTAGAGGCGGAAAGTGCACAACTGGAAAGAATCCCAAATACTACAACAACCCTTGATATTGAATCATCTAAAAGAGTAATGAAACTTATTGACTATTTAGAAGATGATGATGATGTACAAAATGTTTATCACAACATGGAGTTAACTCAGGAGTTGATGGAACAACTTTAAATGCATTCCCCCTGCAATTATTACCCCGTTACGTGTTTGTATTTTTTATGCTTGGCCTAAGCCTGCTTTTATAAACCGCAAGGCAATCTTCTTTTTTTCTACCTTTCCTTATCTTTCTTTGTTCTGAATCAGGCAAAGCAGCAATTCCTATACAAGCAGCAGTACAACAGCCCTGCATTTGTTTTTTGCACTTTTCGCATTGGATGAAAAGTAAATGACAATCATCATTTTCACAATTTGTATGCGTATCACAAGGTTCATTGCATTGGTGGCAAAAACTGATTATCTCATCACTTATTCTTTCACCTAGTCTTTCGTCAAAAACAAAATTCTTTCCCTTGAATTTTGAATCAAGTCCCTGATGTTTTACCTGTCTTGCATATTCGATTATTCCTCCATGGAGCTGGTTCACGTCATTAAATCCATGATGTTTGAAAAAAGCACTTGCTTTTTCACATCGAATTCCTCCGGTACAATAAAGAAGTAGTTTATTCTCTTTTTTATCCTTTAATAAATCAAGTACAACAGGAAGTTCTTCTCTAAAAGTATCCACATCAGGACATATAGCTTTTTCAAAACGCCCTATTTCGCTCTCATAATGATTCCGCATATCCACCACTATAGAATTTGGATCCTCCAAAGCATCATTAAATTGTTTGGCAGTAAGGTGGTTTCCAACATTGGTTACATCAAATGCATTATCATCTAACCCATCAGCAACAATTTTATGTCTAACCTTAACCGCCAGCTTATAAAATGATTTTCCATCGTCCTCAATTGCTATTTTAAATGGCATATTTTCAAACTCCTCATAAGCAAAAAGTTGTTCTTGAAAAACCTTCCAATTTTCCTCTGGCACACTGAGTTGGGCATTTATCCCTTCATTAGCCAGATAAATCCGTCCAAAAACATTTAACGAGGCCCATTTTTCAAAAAGTTGATTCCTTAATTCTTCAGGATTTTCAATTATTACATACCTGTAAAAGGAAAGCGTAATTCTTTTAAATTCCTCTACCCTAAGTTTTAGCTTAAGTTCCTTTTTATTTACACGATTATACAAAGCCATATAATACTCTAAAAATGAAATATTTTAACGCAAATATAATTCTTTAGTATAAATGAATAGGGTTACATCAGCATGAATATTAAAAATGTTACTAATTTTGACCGGAAGAAAAATTAAAAGTTTTCAAAACCAGAATATCAAAGTAGGAAAATGATTGAAAAAATACTTGTTATTGGCTCCGCTGGCCAAATAGGAACTGAACTCGTGGAAACCCTACGGGATAAGCATGGAAGCTCGAATGTAATTGCCTCTGATATTAATAATCCGACAGTGGATTTAATTGAAAAAGGTCCTTTTGAACGTTTAAATGTACTTGATCGCAATCGGCTTTTGGAAATAATTGAAAAACACAATGTTTCCCAGGTTTATCTCCTTGCTGCTCTTTTATCTGCTACTGCCGAACAAAATCCTTCACTTGGATGGGAATTAAATATGGGTGGATTATTTAATGTTCTGGACCTGGCTAAAGAAAAAAAGATAAAAAAAGTTTATTGGCCAAGTTCCATTGCCGTTTTCGGACCTACTACACCCAAACAAAACACCGAGCAATATACCATTACGGAACCCAATACGGTATATGGAATATCAAAACTTGCCGGAGAGAGATGGTGTGAATATTATTATAACAAATACAAGGTTGATGTAAGAGGACTGAGATATCCTGGATTAATTGGTTATAAATCTGCTCCTGGAGGTGGAACTACTGATTATGCTGTACATATTTTTCATCAAGCTTTAAAAACTAAAAGCTATGAATGTTTTTTAAGTGAGGATACTATTTTACCAATGATGTATATGCCCGATGCTATTAAAGCAACAATTGAAATAATGGAAGCAGATGAATCTAAAATCAAAATAAGATCAGGATACAATTTATCTGCAATGAGTTTTTCTCCAAAGGAGCTTGCAATTGAAATAAAAAAGCATATTCCTGAATTTAAAATTACTTATTCTCCCGATTTCAGACAATTTATTGCAGATAGTTGGCCTCAAAGCATTAATGATAATTATGCCAAAAATCATTGGAACTGGAGGCCTGAATACGATTTAAGTACAATGGTTTCGGACATGTTAAAAAATATTTCATAATTTTTGAAACTTAAGATAAATATGCCCGTAAAAGCCTACTGTCAACGATATCAAAATTGCTTTTTGAAAAGAATTAAAAAATGCCATTTTTCATCATGCCAAAAGGTAGTATTGATCTAATAATTGCAAAACCAATCGATATTTAAATTAAATTGCTTCACAATAAAGATTTGAACTAAAATGAGAAGAACTTTACTATTTATATTTTTCATTGCATGCAAAATTAGCATTGCTCAATCCTTTGAGATTTATGAACAGGATACAATTAACCTAATTGACGTCAATAATTTAAAACAAGGTCATTGGGTATTCTGGGGAAAAATGAAAAAACTTCCGGGTTATGCTGATTCTCAAAAGGTAGAAGAAGGAAAATACACTGACAATAAAAAAGTTGGTTCCTGGAAAAAATATTTTCCAAGTGGAAACATTCAAAATGAAATCACCTATAACAATGGCCGTCCAAATGGTTACTATATCAACTATTACGATAATGGAAAAATAGAAGAAGAAGGAACCTGGATAAATAACAAGCCTGTTGGACAATTTAAGAGATACCACGAAAACGGTGTAATATCACAGGAATTCAACTTTAACAAGACTGGGATTCGCGAAGGCGTTCAAAAATATTACCATGAAAATGGAAAAATAATGATTGAAGGTGAGTGGTCCAATGGAATGGAAAGTGGGGTTTTAAAGGAATATTATGAAAATGGAGATTTGCGGGCTGAAAAGAATTTTGCAAACGGAACTTTAGATCCTGCCACCTCAAAAACTTTTGAACCTAAAAAGCCTATTGAGAAAAAAGCAACACCAGCCCCAGCAGGAGACAACAAGCCGGTGGTAGCTCAAAGGGATGAATTACCTAACATGGGTACATTTAATGGAACAGGTTATGGTAAGCTTTACAATAAAAACAATCAGGTTGTAAAAGATGGAATCTTCCAAAATTACGTATTAGTGGATGGGAAATTTTTCGTGTACAACAAAGATGGATTACTTCAAAAAATAGAGATTTATAAAAACAGTGTTTATATAGGTGATGGTGTAATTTCCGAGAAATAACAGGAAATGAAATAGTCCCTTTTAAAATAAATTTTTTCTTACTTCCTTTACAATGGCAAAAACCCATAGTAAAGGAAGTTTTTTTTAACCTTATTCATAAAATGCAAAAAATAGAAATTTACAATACCCTAACTCGAAAAAAAGAGGTATTTGAACCAATTAATTACCCCTTCGTAGGCATTTACGTATGTGGGCCTACTGTATACGGGGATGCGCATTTGGGACATGGTAGAGCTGCCATTACTTTCGACCTTGTTTACAGGTACCTTTCCCACTTGGGATACAAGGTTAGGTATGTAAGGAACATTACAGATGTGGGCCATCTTGAAAATGATGCCGATTCAGGGGAGGACAAAATAGCAAAAAAGGCCAGACTGGAACAAGTTGAGCCTATGGAAATCGTTCAATATTATACCGAAAGATACCATCAAAATCTGGAGAAACTCAACGTAAAAAGCCCAAGTATTGAACCTAAAGCCTCAGGTCACATCATTGAACAGATTAAAATGATTCAGGATATTATCGATAATGGTTTTGCATATGTTGTAAACGAATCAGTTTATTTTGATGTGGTTAAATACAATAAAGGAAACCACTATGGGAAATTATCAGGAAGAATAATTGAAGACCTTTTATCAAATACAAGAGAACTTGAAGGGCAGAATGAGAAAAAAAACCCACTGGATTTCGCCCTGTGGAAAAAAGCAAGCCCTGAACATATAATGCGCTGGCCATCACCTTGGGGAAGTGGTTTCCCTGGCTGGCATATTGAATGCTCCGCCATGAGCACAAAATACCTTGGTGAAACCTTCGATATTCATGGAGGGGGTATGGATCTGTTATTTCCACATCATGAATGTGAAATTGCACAATCACAGGCGAGCAACAGAAAGGACCCTGCAAAATACTGGATGCATAATAACATGATCACAATTAATGGTCAGAAAATGGGAAAATCATTAGGGAATTCCATAACACTTGATCAATTTTTTTCAGGAGATCACCCTACGCTGAATAAGGCCTACTCTCCAATGACTATCCGGTTTTTTATTTTACAGGCGCATTATGGAAGCACGCTCGATTTTTCAAATGAAACTTTAGATGCCGCCAGAAAGGCTTATAAAAAAATAATCAATGGACTTAAATCATTAAAAGCTATCTCATACACAAATGAGGGGGAAATAAATGAAAAAGCAAATAGCGAGATCAATAAATACTGCGAAATGTGCTTTAAAGGTATGAATGATGATTTTAATTCTGCAGTTGCCATTGCGAATCTTTTTAACCTGTTAAAATATATCAATTCCATTAAAAATGAAGTTATTAATATAAGCTCTTTAAGCAAAGAAACTTTCACTAATTTAAAAAATACATATTCGATTTTTGTTGAAGATATTTTGGGTTTAAAAGAAGAATCCAATATTAACATTGATCAAATGATGGATCTTTTGCTTAAATTATATTCAAAAGCAAAAAGCGAAAAAGATTATGCAACGGTTGATATGATACGATCAGAAGTAAAATCAGAGGGTGTAGTAATAAACGATTTAAAAAAAGGAATATCCTGGAGTTATGAAGAATAAACTTATACTTATGCTAATTTTTTCTGTGATGATTTTTTCGTGCAGCAGACCAGCTGATGAGAATAAAAAAACAGTTACAGAAGAAAAACCGGTTGTGATTGAACCAAGAGTAGAAACACCTGACTTTAATGCAGATTCTGCTTATGCTTTTATTGAAAAGCAAGTAAGTTTCGGGCCAAGGGTTCCTAATTCTAAAGCCCATGCGCAAACAGCACAGTTTCTGGTAAACAAATTAAAGTCTTATGGATTCAATGTAATACTTCAGGAAGGCGAGGTAACTTCCTTTGACAATAAAATACTTGGACTTAAAAATATTATTGCTGAATCTAAACCAGAGGCAAGGGAAAGGGTTATGCTTTTTGCCCATTGGGATACTCGCCCGTTTGCAGATCAGGATTCTAAGGATAGAAATAAACCAATTGACGGTGCTAATGATGGGGGAAGTGGCGTTGGAGTTCTTTTGGAAATTGCAAGGCAAATAAGCCAATATCCTCCTGAAATTGGTGTGGATATTATATTATTCGATGCAGAGGATTATGGCCAACCTGAAGGAACAATGATGGAACGCAAAGCAGATACTTACGCCCTTGGTTCACAATACTGGTCGAAAAAGCCGCATAAAACGGGTTACAAAGCTCGTTATGGAATTTTACTCGATATGGTTGGGGCAAAAGATGCAATATTTACAAAAGAAGGAACATCAATGTATTATGCACCCATGATTGTGCAAAAAGTATGGGATACTGCGAGTTTATTAGGTTATGGAGCTTATTTTATTGACAAAAAGACTCCGGGAATTACTGATGATCATAGCTATGTAAATTCCATTGCAGGAATTCCGAGCATTGACATAATACAATATGATTCTCAAACAGAGTCAAAATTTGGTCATTACTGGCATACGCATATGGATAATATGGATATAATAGATAAAAATACTTTAAAAGCAGTGGGTCAAACTGTATTGGATGTAGTTTTTCAAGAAAAAGATTAATTGAATTTAGTCCTGCCTTTTTAATGCAAAACCTATTTATAAAACACAAAACAGATTTCAATAACAATAAATAATAATGTCACAAAAAAAATTATTCCTTCTTGATGCATATGCTCTTATTTATAGAGCATATTTCGCTTTCAGCAAAAATCCCAGGTACAATTCACAAGGACTAAACACTTCTGCCATTTTAGGCTTTACAAATAGTCTGGTAGAAGTATTGCAAAAAGAAAAACCTTCTCATATTGCTGTTGTTTTTGATACTGCAGGCCCAACCTCTAGGCATGAAGGTTTTACAGAATACAAAGCCAACAGAGAGGCTCAACCCGAGGATATTACCCTTTCTATTCCTTATATTATGCGCATTATTGAGGGGTTTAACATTCCTGTTTTATTTTCTGAGGGATATGAAGCCGATGATGTGATTGGAACACTTGCAAAAAAAGCTGAAAAAGAAGGTTTTATTACATACATGATGACTCCCGATAAGGATTTTGGACAATTGGTAACAGATAAAATTTTCATTTATAAACCGGCAAGCTTCGGGAATGAAGCAAAAGTGATGGGTGTTAAGGAAGTTTGTGAAAAATTTGAAATTGATAATCCTTTGCAAGTAATCGATATTTTAGGATTAATGGGCGATGCAGTTGATAACATTCCAGGTATACCAGGAGTAGGTGAAAAAACAGCAAAAACACTTATTGCTCAATTCGGAAGTGTTGAAAACTTACTCCTTAACACCGATAAACTAAAGGGTAAACTAAAAGAAAAAGTTGAAGCAAATGTAGATAAGGCTATTATGTCCAAAATGCTTGCAACAATACTTCTTGATGCACCTGTTGAGCTTGACGAAATAGGACTTCGAATTGAAGAGCCTGACAGAAATTCTTTAAAAGAAATATTCGCTGAACTTGAATTCAGAACCATAGGAAAAAGAATTCTTGGCGAGGACATACCTGCAGCTGTTGTAAAAACAAATGGAAGCGCGCAAATGGATCTTTTTGGGGGGGAACAGGTTCCTGAACCATTAACCATAGATGTAGTTACAGAAGATGTTCCGGCAAAAGAGTATGATACACTTGAAAACACCAGTCATTATTATGAAATTGCAGACAGCAACGAAAAAATCCTAAAGCTTGCCCAGGAATTAAAAAAAAGTAATGGCTTTTGTTTTGATACTGAAACTACAGGCTTATCTGTTACAGCCTGTGAATTAGTTGGAATGTCCTTTTCAATTAAACCTTTTTCTGCCCATTATGTCCCCCTACCTGAGGATAAGCATCAATTAAAAGATATTTTGGATGTCTTCAAATCAGTTTTTGAAGATGAAACCATTGAAAAAACTGGTCAAAATCTTAAATATGATCTTTCGGTTTTAAAAACAAATGGAATTGATGTAAAAGGAAAACTTTTTGATACCATGCTTGCTCATTATTTAATTGAGCCGGACATGAAGCACAATATGGATTTTTTGGCAGAGACTTATCTTAATTATGCCCCTGTTTCATACCAAACACTTGCGGGTAAAAAAGGAAAAGATCAATTAGCTTTAAGAGCTATTCCAATAGAAAAAGTTGCAGATTATGCCTGTGAAGATGCAGATATTACATTAAGATTACGCAATTTCTTTAGTCCTTTGCTTGAAAAAACTGGTACTAAAGATCTTTTTGAAAAAATAGAAGTTCCCTTGATCCCTGTTTTAACTGCCATGGAAACAGAAGGAATTAGCATTGATGTAAAAGCACTTAATGAATTTTCCATAGAACTTGACTTGCAGATTAAAGCTTTGGAAATAGAGGTTTATGAGTGTTGTGGGGAAGAGTTTAATATTGCCTCTCCAAAGCAATTAGGAGAAGTTCTATTTAATAAACTAGGAATAGACGACAAGGCAAAGAAAACAAAAACAGGACAGTTTTCTACCGGAGAAGAAGTACTGACTAAGCTTGTTAACAAACATCCAATTGTAGAAAAAATTTTAAGTTTCAGGTCGCTGCAAAAATTAAAATCCACCTATGTTGACAGTCTACCCTTAATGGTAAATTCAAAGACAGGGAAAATACATACCAACTTTAATCAAACTGTTGCTGCAACTGGGCGCCTTAGTTCCAATAACCCCAATTTGCAAAACATCCCAATAAGAACTGAAAACGGGCGTGAGGTAAGAAAGGCTTTTGTGCCAAGTGAAGGGAAAATATTGCTTGCAGCAGATTATTCTCAAATTGAGCTAAGAATTATTGCAGAATTAAGTGGTGATGAAAATTTAAGTGAGGCATTTATACGTGGGCAAGATATTCATGCATCCACAGCTTCAAAAATATACAATATACCTTTAGAGGATGTTAGCAAGGAGATGCGAAGAAACGCAAAGACGGTTAATTTTGGAATTATATATGGGATATCTGCATTTGGACTTTCTGAAAGACTTGGTATCCCTCGAAGGGAAGCAGCTAACATTATTGAACAATATTTTATACAATTTCCGAAAATTAAGCAATACATGAACAACACCATTAATTCGGCACGCGAGTTTGGATATGTTGAAACGATCATGCAAAGAAGACGCTATTTAAGGGATATTAATTCGAGAAATTCTGTGGTAAGAGGATTTGCTGAAAGAAATGCTATTAACGCCCCAATACAAGGTTCCGCTGCGGATATGATTAAAATTGCAATGATAAATATCCACAATGATTTCAATGAAAAAAACCTAGAATCTAAAATGATTTTACAAGTACATGATGAACTTCTTTTCGATGTAATTCCCCAAGAACTGGAAATGGTTAAAGTGATTGTTGAAGAAAGAATGAGAACAGCAATAAAAATGAATATTCCTGTAGTTGTTGATATGGGTACAGGTTTTAACTGGCTGGATGCACATTAATTTTAAGTAAAAATACTTGCTTTTAACATAAAATTTCATACTTTTGAAACTAGTATAACCTTTTATCTGATAAAAATGATTAATATGACTACTAATAAATTATTGCTGGCAATTGTAATAGGCTCAACAATTATTGCCTCTTGTAATGAATCCACTTCAGTAAGAGAACAAATAGCATTAACTCCTGAAGATTTAGTAAATGATTCTTTAAAAAGAGCAACTGCTGAAAAAGTATTTTATACAATTCCCTCACCTATTGAAACAGCTTCTATTCTTAAAAAATCAGGTGCGCGCTTCAATATGGATGTGTTAAACCCTATCAAGAATTCAGATAAATATGTTACAATGAAAAGCAAAGCTCTAAATCTTGGTATTTATGGAGCAGATTTGAGCTATACTGCAATTTTTGATAAAAGTCAGGAAGCAATGCTATACCTTTCCTGCACAAAAAAGCTAGCAGATGATCTTGGAATTGTAGATGCATTTAATATAGATAAAATAGAACGTATTGAAGCAAACCTAGGTAACCGTGACTCTTTATTGGTTCTGATTACAGATTCTTATTTTGAATCCGATGCTTTTTTAAAAGAAAACCAAAAAGGAAATGTTTCTGCTCTTATGGTTCTTGGTGGCTGGATTGAGGGATTGCACATTGCCTCAGCAGTTGAAAAAAGCCTGCGAGAATCCAAATCCAACGAAATTATGTTGGTTCGCATTTCAGATCAAAGAATTGCACTTGAAAATTTAATTGAACTTGTTACAGTTTATGAACTTGATATACCTGAAATTATTCAGGGATTAAATGAATTAAAGACTATATACAACACCATTGAAGAGAAAGAAGTAAACAGCACCATAACCGTTTCGAGTGGCGGCTCATCCACTCCTACTGTGGGAAAAACTATAAGTCTAAATTTAACCATTCAACAGGCTGATCAAATTAGAATGAAAACAATTGAAATTAGAAATAAAATCATTTCCTGATCAAAAAAATTGCACAATGAAGAATTCCTATCTTAAACCTTTTTTGATTTTCATTCTTTTTAATATTCCTATAGTTCTTTTTGCCCAGTGCAAGGTTTTTTCAAAGAATCAATGTATTCCATCCTTGTTTCCATTTAACCACAATGGACAATTAAATAACATTACGCTTATGCCTGGTGAAAAGGCTGAATTGTTAATGACTTTTTATTCCGGCCAGGATTATAGACTTATGGTTTGCGGACAACCCATTTTAGGAGATATTAAGTTCAGAGTAAGTGATCAGGACAAAAAAGAAATATACAACAGCAAGAATGCCCAATCTTCACGTATTTGGGATTTCCAGGTTGCATCAACGCAACAATTTATTCTTGAAGTTGAGGTTCCTGAATCACATACCAAAACCAAAATGATGGAAAGTGGTTGTGTGTCTGTATTGGTTGGATTTAAACTTTAAGGTAAATAATTTTTCAAAGAGATGATATCCATTTAGTTCATTTTCCAATTAATATACTCGCCTGCTAAAAGCTTAAGTTGAATGATTAAAATATAATTTGGAATACTATTAAAAATTAAAAAGCCCCGGTTAATAAACAATTAACCGGGGCTTTTTAATAGGATACGAAGAGTTAATTTAATATTATTTTTTTAATCATTACTTTGTCTGCCTGGGTTAATTTCACAAAATAAATTCCTTTAGACATGCCCAATTCGGATTTATTCAATTTGAGTGTATGTTCACCAGAAGGCAAATTTCTTTCCTGATAAATAAAGGTTTCTTTACCAAGTATATCAATAACTGATAATTCCACTGATTCTGTTTTATTTAAAGAAAAAGCAATTACAGCATCTTCATTAAAGGGATTGGGATATACTCTAAAGTGATTTGCAAATTCATCTTGTTCATTAATGCCAACTGAATAATCATTTATATTAATGTCATCAATATAAATATTGTTTCCTCCGCCATTTTTAAATTGAAATTTAAATCTAAAATTGCTATTCATATATGCAATAGGAAGAGTAGAAATTGTATACTGAACCCATTGTATGGAATCCGTTGGTATAAATGGGGAAGCCTGTGCAGGAACTGTTGTAAGATTAGAACTTTGGCTCCATCGTTGAACCCATGTTAATCCACAATTAGAAGAAGCAAAAAACTTGAGTTCATCAGTAGTGGCGGAGGCGTCTTTTTTAGCAAAAGCCACTTTGAAAGAAATGTTAACTTTAACAAACGGAGATAAATCAATTGCTGTAGAACTTATTTCATCGATTGCTCCAACCGGATTATTAAAATTATTAATCCTAATGGATTTGGAACCAGTAGCCCCTACATTAGCAACTTCCCAAGTTTGTGCATTATCTGTATTAAAAACAAACCAATTACCATTAGGGAAAGTTGGAGAAGATTCAAAGCCTTCAACATAAGGCAATGGAATGCCTGTGGTAGGCAGCACAGTAATAAAATTATTTTTGGTTTCATTTAAATTTGAAACTCCATCACTTACTAATAACCCTACATTATATTGGCCAGGAGTACTGTAACTTACAACAGGATTTTTTATGGTAGTTGAGGAAACAGTACCACCAGGGAAGGTCCAGTTCCAGGTAGAGGGGTTATTAAATGAAATATCATTAAAATCAATTAATTCTCCAACACAAACTTCTGTTCGGCTGGCAACAAAATCAGCTTTGCATAAATAGTTTGCATTATCTGTACCTGTAGCTGCCAAATTCCCTGGTTGCCATAAACTACTTCTTTGTGAAATATTTGAAATAGTTGCGGCTCTCATTCTTGCTGACTGTCCTTGAGTAAACATTTTGGAGCAATAGGAATAATCCATGTAATTTTGAACATTGTCAAGACTGCTGCAAGTATTTCCACTAAGGTTGCAAGAGGTCCAGCCAATGGTATTCGGGGTATCTGAAACAGCATCGTCATCATTACAGTTAGTTGAAATTCCCGGATTATTTGTTTGACCCCAGGTATGGGCAAGATTAATCCAGTGACCAATTTCATGGGTAAGGGTCCTGGAACGTTGAACAGAGGCCGTTCCAATGCTCCCAACATAATTGTGCAATACCATGATTCCGTCAAGATTTGGATTGGAATTAACAGCAGAAGGCCTATAAGTATATCCTGCAGCTCCACTTTTTATGGAGTTTACAACCCATATATTTAAATATTTTGATCGTGGCCAGCGGCTTACATTTGATGTAGACATGTCATCAAAGTAATTAACTCCGTTATATGTTTCAAGGGATGCTACTCTTACAATTCCATTGGTGCAATTTCCATTTGGATCTTTTTGCGCTAACCTGAATTCTATTTCAGAATCTCCTGCTAATGATTTAAATGCAGCTACAATTTCACTCGTGTCAGCATTTAATTTTCTAAAATCGGTGTTAATAACCTGAATCGCGTCATAAACTTGTTGATCAGAAATGTTTTCAGGGCCAAAATCATGGATGATATGGAATACAACAGGAATAAAGTATACTGTACCTCTTTCACCAGATTTTTGAGAATTATATGCTTTGGTCTGTAATTCTAATTCCTGTTGAGCCTTTAAACCCTCCCGGTAAAGTTTTGGATTTTCAATACGTATGCGCTCTTCTGCCTCAGCCTGGCCACAGTATTTAAGATTCTGAGCCATTGTTATTTTAAATGAGAAAACAACCAAAAGCAGTGCAAAAACAATAAAGTAATTTTTTTTCATTTTTGAAATTATTAATCCTATTATTTATTTTATATGAATTTAAAATGCAATTTAATAAAACCTCCAAACTTTTCCAATAATAAAGCCTTATTTAGACAAGCAAACATTTAGCTTGAGCAACAAAAAAAGCTTGCTAGAGAAAAATTAACAGGCTTTTTACAGTTGAAAACAAAGCCTTAATTAAGTATTATCTTCCTGATTATTATAGTATCTCCCAGCATTAATTTTATAAAATAAATTCCCCTAGAAAGGTCCAATTCAGCTTTATTCAATTTTAAATTGTATTGTCCTGAAGGCAAAACGCTTGCCGGTTGTATTACAGATTCTTTACCAAGCATATCAATAACCGTTAATTTAACAGTTTCTATTTCACTTAATGAAAAAGCAATTACTGCATCTTCATTAAAAGGATTGGGAATTACTCTAAAATCGGAGATGTATTTATCTTGTTCATTAATTCCCACTGAATAATCACTAATATTTATATCATCAATATAAATATTATTTCCACCACCATTTTTAAATTGAAATTTAAATCTGAAATTACTATTCATGTATGCAAGAGGCAAAGTAGAAATTGTATACTTCATCCATTGACTTGAATCAGTTGGAGTAAAAGCAGAGGCTTGGGCTGGAGCTGTTGCAAGGCTTGCACTCTGGCTCCATCTTTGAACCCAGATTGTTCCGCAATTTGAAGAAACGAATAACTTAAGTTCGTCTGTAGTAACACTGGCATTTTTTTTAGCATATGCCACTTTAAATGAAATGTTAACTTTAACAAAAGAGGACAAATCAATTGTGGTAGAACTAATTTCATCTACTGCCCCGATAGGGTTATTAAAATTATTAATTCGAATTGATTTTAATCCTGTAGCTCCTGTATTTGTTACTTCCCAACTTTGGTCTTGATCAGGATTATTAACAAACCAATTATTTTCCAGAAGGGATGTAAAAGATTCAAAGCCTTCAACAAAAGGCAAGGCAAGGCCAGAGGTTTGTAAAACTGCAATATAACCATTCCTGTTCTCACTTATAGTTGACACGCCATCACTAACAATCAGGTTTACATCATAGATTCCTGGGATATTGTATGTTACAACAGGATTCCTGTCACTAGATGTTGTTAATGTTGCCCCAGGAAAAGACCAATTCCAACTGCTTGGTTCATTGTAGGATAAATCCTTAAAATTAACTGTTTCTCCTACACAAATTTCGGTTTTGCTCACACTGAAATCAGCCTTACATAAAAGATTGCTATCTGTTCCTGTTAAAATTAAATTTTCAGGTTGCCATAAATTGTAACGCTGGGCTATTGTGGAAGTTAAAGCAGCCCTCATTCTTGTTGCTTGCCCCTGGGTGAACATTTTGTGACAATAGGAATAATCCATGTAATTTTGAACATTATCCAGTGAGCTGCAAGAGTTTCCAGTAAGATTACAATAAGTCCATCCCATAGTATTTGGAGTATCAGCAACATTATCGTCATCATTGCAATTGCTGGCCATTTCCGGATCATTGGAATCGCCCCAGGTATGCATAAGATTAATCCAATGCCCAACCTCATGTGTCATAGCTCTAGATCTTACGTAATTTCCTGTTCCTATGCTCCCAACATAACTATGTAAAATCATAATTCCATCTTCTTCTGGATACCAATGAAGAGTGCTTGGATAATTGGTATAACCGGCAGCACCAAATGAAATACTATTTACAACCCATACATTCAAATAATTTTCCCTAGGCCAACGGCTAACATCAGATGTTGAAGGCATTTCCCCAAGGTAAGTTTCCATGGATGCTGTTCTGGTAATACCATTGGTGCAGTTCCCCTGAGGATCTTTCTGGGCCATTCTGAATTCAATTTCAGAATCCCCTGCTATGGCTTTAAATGCTTGAACAATATCACTTGTGTCTGCATTCAATTTTCTAAAATCTTCGTTAAGGACTCTTACAGCATCATAAACCTGTTCATTGGAGATATTTTCGATACCATTATTATGAATAATATGGAAAACTACAGGAATAACATAAACAGTTCCCCTCTCATTTGATTTTTGCAATGCATATTTTGCTGTAAATTCTTCCAATTCTTTCGCAGTTTCTAAAACTTGATCATATAGTTTTGGGTTTTTACTTTTAATGCGTTCTTGAGCATGGGTTTGACCACAAAATTTAAGCTCTTGGGCCATTAGGGCTTTACTTAAAAAAACAACTGAAAACAAGCCAAAGGCTATAAAATATATATTTTTCATCATGCAAATTATAAATTTACTTTAACTATTTAATCTTTATTTTAAGAATGAATTAAAAGCAATTTGGGTTTTAATACTAATTCTTTTAAAAACAAGTGTGCAATTTTTCCATAAAAAAAGCCTGTTAATGAAAATTAACAGGCTTTTATAAATTCAATACAGTTAATTCAATACTATTTTTTTAATCATTACCTTATCTCCCTGGGTTAATTTAATAAAGTAAATACCCTTTGAAAGATCCATTTCGGATTTATTTAATTTGAAAGAGTAATCACCTGCAGGGAAACTACGCTCCGCTTGAATTACAGATTCTTTACCAAGTATATCGATAACTGTTAATTTAACTGTTTCGTTTTTATTTAAGGAAACTTCAATTACAGCATCTTCTTTAAAAGGATTAGGATAAACTATAAAATCACTTGCAAGTTCATCTTGTTCATTAATTCCAACTGAATAATCACTTATATTAATATCATCAATATAAATATTATTACCTCCACCATTTTTAAATTGGAATTTAAATCTGAAATTACTATTCATATATGAAAGTGGCAAGGAAGAAATTGTATACTGTACCCATTGAGTAGAATCAGTTGGTGTAAATGCAGAAACCTGAGCAGGAGCTGTAGTAAGTGTAGAACTTTGACTCCATCTTTGCACCCATGTTGTTCCGCAGTTAGAAGAAGCAAAAAGTTTAAGTTCATCTGTAGTAACGGTTGAACTTTTTCTTGCAAAAGCAACTTTAAATGAAATATTAACCTTAACAAACAGGGACAAATCAATTGTGTTAGAACTTATTTCGTCTATTGCTCCATTGGTGTTGCTAAAGTTATTAATCTTTATTGATTTTGTACTTGTTGGCCCAACATTGGCAACTTCCCAGGTTATTCCACCATCAGCATTACCTATAAACCAATCACCACCTTGAAGGGAAGTAGTTGATTCGAAACCTTCAACAAAAGGTAAAGCAACGCCAGTTGAAGGCAATACAGAAATAAATCCACTTTTAGTCTCATTAAGACTTGATACACCATTGCCAATAGTAAGGTCTACATTATAAACACCGGGTGTGTTATATGTTACAACTGGATTCTTATCAGTAGAGCTGGTAACAGCTGCGCCAGGAAAGCTCCAGTTCCAACTTGTTGGAGAGTTATAGGAAAGATCTTTGAAATTAACTGCCTCCCCTGCACAAACTTCAGTTTTGCTAACACTAAAATCGGCTTTACATAAATTATTACTGCCATCTGTTCCTGTTAAAATTAAATTAGCCGGTTGCCATAAATTGCTTCTTTGAGCAGTATTTGAAACTAAAGCAGCTCTCATTCTTGTTGATTGCCCCAGAGTAAACATTCTGTCGCAATAAGAATAATCCATGTAATTCTGAACATTATCTAAGGAACTGCAGGTATTTCCTAAAAGATTGCAACTAGTCCATCCAATGGTATTAGGAGTATCAGAAACATTATCATCACTGTTGCAATTAGTGGAAATTTCCGGATTGTTAGTACTACCCCAGGTATGCGCAAGATTAATCCAGTGACCGATTTCATGTGTTAAAGCTCTTGCTCTTGAGTAGTTTCCTGAACCTATGCTTCCAATATAGCTGTGCAAAATCATAATACCATCTCTTGCTGGTTGAGTATGGAAAACGCTAGGATAATTTGTATAACCAGCAGCACCACTAGTTATGGAATTAACCACCCATACGTTTAAATAATTCCCTCTTGGCCAACGACTAACATCAGAAGTAGATGGCACTTCTCCCTTGTATGTTTCAAGAGATGCTACCCTTATAATTCCATTGGTGCAATTTCCTTGAGGATCTTTTTGAGCCAATCTGAATTCAATTTCAGAATCTCCGGCTATGGCCTTAAAAGCAGCTACGATATCCGTTGTATCAGCATTCAGCTTTCTAAAATCTTCATTAATTACTCTTACTGCATCATAAACCTGTTCATCAGAAATATTTTCAACACCATAATCATGAATAATATGAAAAACAACAGGAATAACATAAACAACTCCCCTGCCATTTGATTTTTGAGAGGCATAATTTTGCGTATGAATTTCTAATTCCGCAGCATTTAAAAGGTATTCCTGGTAACCCTTTGGATTTTCAATGCGTAGTTTTTCAAATTCTGCAGTTTGACCGCAAAACTTTCGGTCCTGAGCTGAAACAGAATTAAAAAAGCATACAGATGCAATTAGTATTGCAAGAATAAAAGTAAATTTTTTCATATGAAATGGTTAAAAATTAATATTATTTAAATTTTAAATACAATAAACAAAAGCGCAATTTAACATTCTCACAGCTATTCTGCAACATGAAAATCAAGTATTTTAAGAATCCTAAAATTATAATTACCTGTTTATTTCAACAAATCTCTCAATATCAGGGGATCTTCCAAAAACAACAATAGTGTCGGATTCATACAATAGCGTAGTGGAGTTAGGAACACCGATAATGTGTTGTTCTTTAACAACTTTACCATCTTTATTCACCTCAAATTCTCTTTTCAAAGTAATCAAATTCAGCCTGTATTTGTTTCTTAATCCAATATCTTCCAAAGTTCTATTGGCAATCCCTGTGGGGGTTTTTATTTCTACAATTTCATAGTCATCAGGCAATTGCAAATAAGAAATGATATTAGGATTGATGAGCTTTTCAGCAACCGCAGCACCAAATTCATCTTCAGGAGAAAGGATTTCTGTAATGCCAATTTTCTGAAGGATCATACTTTGGTGTTTCCCACTGGCCCTGGCAATTATTCGTTTAATATTCAATTCCATTAACAAAACGCAGCATAAAATCATGGCTTCAAAATCTTCTCCAATAGAAACAACAACTGCATCAACCTCCTGAATATTTTGGGCGCGTAAAGCTTTTTTATCGGTAGCATCAAGTGCAACTGCAAAAGAAACTTCATCCTTAATGCTCTCCACCCTTTCCTCGCTGCTATCAATGGCCATTACCTCAGCACCTCTTGCCGCAAGCGTGCGTGCAATGGCTGATCCAAATTTACCAATACCAATTACCGCAAATTTATTGCTACTTAACATAAATATACATTTAGTCTTACTTTAATGCATTTTCCAAATCCTGAATCAAATCCTCCGCATCTTCCACTCCTATACTTAGTCGAATTAAACTATCCACTACTCCTGTTTTTTCTCTTTCTTCTTTTGGGATTGATGCATGTGTCATTGTAGCAGGGTGACCAATTAATGATTCTACACCACCAAGAGATTCTGCAAGTGAAAATAAATATGTTTTTGATAACATCTCCTGTGCATCTTCCATTTTGTTTCCTTTTAAAGTAAATGAAACCATGCCTCCAAAACCCCTCATTTGCTGTTTAGCAATATTATGATTTGGATGAGATTCAAAACCTGGCCAGTAAACCTTGTCCACTTTAGGGTGTGTTTTTAAGAACTTAGCAATGGCTTCGCCATTTTCGCAATGGCGCTGCATGCGAAGGTGCAGGGTTTTGATTCCTCTTAAAACAAGGAAACAATCCTGAGGTCCGGGAACGGCTCCACAACTATTTTGAATAAAATAAAGCCTTTCAGCCAATTGCTCATCTTCAACAACCAACGCGCCCATTATTACATCAGAATGCCCTGCAAGGTATTTTGTAACTGAATGCATTACAATATCCGCACCCAAATCAAGGGGAGTTTGTAAATAGGGGGAGGCGAAAGTATTGTCTACTCCCAATAACAATCCGTGTTTTTTTGTAAGGTTTGCAATGCTTTTTATATCAATAATATTAAGCATTGGATTAGTTGGAGTTTCAACCCAAACTAATTTAGTATTCTCATTAATTAAAGATTCTATTTTGGAAATATCATCCATTGCAGTAAAATGGAATTTAATTCCAAATGGAGCAAATATTTTTGTAAATATTCTATATGAACCTCCATACAAATCATTGGTAGAAATAACCTCATCTCCTGGTTTTAATAATTTCACAACTGCATCAATTGCTGCCATACCACTGCCAAAACACAGTCCAAATTTTCCGTTTTCAATTGCAGCAAGATTTTTTTGAAGTGCATCTCTTGTTGGATTTAAAGTGCGTGAATATTCATATCCTTTATGAATACCCCCAGCCTTTTGCACATAAGTTGATGTTTGATAAATTGGAGTCATTATGGCTCCCGTTGCACTGTCTGGCTCTAAACCAGCGTGAATTGCTTTAGTTGCAAATTTCATGTAACAATTTGTTTTTATTGTTGGGTGTAATGTTATTTAAACTCATCTCATTTCAATTAATAATCAAAGGGAATTAATTGAAACGACTAAAAATAATAATCGTAAAAAATAAACGGCTGCAAGTTATAAAAATTAAACTGTTTATGCATCAAGCTTTTCATGTTTAGTATAAACTCTTTTTATCCATTTTGGAAGTATTATGGCTCCAATAAACAAATAAGGATAATAACTTACAAGTCGCCATATTACAGCTATAACTGCTGCAAGCCCGAATGTAAATTCATCTAAAAATCCTGAGAAAGCAATTTCGGCAACCCCGCTGCCACCTGGTGTAGGACTAATTAACATAATTATCCACATTACCAGTTGGCGGCCATAAATAACGAAATGATCTGAAATGGATAATCCAGCAATTGCGGGGATAAAGGCAAGAATTAAAAAATTTACAACCCAATATCTGGCTGTCCATGAAAAACAAGTTGCAGCAAAAGCCTTTAGCCAATAAAGAAAAGGCTTCATTCGTATTTCCCTTGATGCACTCATAATTTCATTTCCTGTTTTTTGGGCGTTAATCCTCCATTTTCTAAGCATAGGGATTTTAAAAAACTTGAGCAATAACCATTTAAAGCCCCTGGGTTTAAACACAAGGGCGTAGGTAATAATCATTACATATAACAAAATGATGACGTAGCTTATCCAGAAAAGTAATTTAATCCATTGCAAACTTTCAAAATAACCTTGTGTAATTAATGCAGTTGGAAATAAATTTTCTGCGCCAATAAACAGGTAGAGCAAAGGAACCATCAATACAAAAAACAATTCATCCATTAATGCTGTAATAAGAACCACTGCTGAACTTTTCCCTAGGTTTAGCCCTTCCTTATTTACTACATATACAGCAACTGCTGATCCACCAACAACTGAAGGAGTAATTGCAGAGGCAAATTCCCAAAGCATAATTACATCAAAGCTTTCCCTTATACCTATTTTTCCATCACCAAGAATATTAATTCTTATCATATAGCCCAAATCCCTGATTATCATCATCAGAAAGGCCATTCCAAGCCAAAAAGAGGACCCCCAGGACCATGACACAGCTACTAATGCTTCGAGATCGATCCCTCTCCAAACCATAAAAGTGGCTACTGCAAGTCCTATTAAAATGGGCCAAATTACTCGCCTTGGCTTAAAAATTTTTAATATTTCATTTGCTCTTACTGACATTCTTTAAATTAAACAGGACAAATTTATACTTTTGCAGTCTTTTAAAATCAAGAATAATGAAGAAAATATATTACCTGAAGACATGTTCAACCTGTATAAAAATCATTAAAGAGCTAAACTTAGCTAATTCTTTTGTTCTTGAAGATATAAAAACAAAAAAACTTTCTGAAACTGAACTGGATTTCCTGGCATCAAAGGCAGGTTCCTATGAAGGGTTATTTAATAAAAGGGCCAGAAAATTAAGCGATTTAAAAAACCAGGTATTTAATGAACAAGTTTATCGGGAATTAATTCTTAAAGAATATTCATTTTTAAAAAGGCCCGTTTTTTTAATTGATGATGAAGTTTTTGCCGGCAATTCAAAATCTGTAATTGAAACGATTAAAAAACAATTGAATAATTAATGGATAAAAGTTACATAAAGGCTCATCTTTCTCTTTTAGCAGCGAATATTATTTATGGAATAAATTATTCTGTTGCCAAGGATGTTATGCCCTCTTATATTGGCCCATCTGGTTTTGTATTTTTAAGGGTAAGTGGAGCACTTATTTTATTCTGGATTTTTTCTTTTTTTTTAAAAAAAGAAAAAATAGAATCAAAAGATATTATTCGATTAATGCTTTGTGGATTTTTTGGAGTGGCTCTTAACCAACTCTTGTTTTTTGAAGGACTTAGTCTTACAACTCCTATAAACGCAGGAATTATCATGGTTACAACTCCTATTTTGGTACTCATTATTTCCAGTATTTTAATTAGAGAAAAAGTGACTGGAACCAAAGTCATAGGGATTTTAACAGGGATAACTGGAGCAATGATTCTCATTCTTTTTAATAGTCAATTAAGTGTACACCATGGTGATTCATTAGGTGATCTGTTTATTTTTTTAAATGCAACTTCCTATGCTGTTTATTTGGCTATGGTAAAGCCTCTTATGAAAAAATATCAAACCTTTACTGTTATTAAATGGATATTTTTGTGGGGTTTCATTTTTGTGTTTCCATTTGGATGGAATGGTTTTTCATTGGTAGAATGGGCAATAATACCAATTACTATCTGGTATAAAATAGCCTTTGTTGTTTTAGGTACAACTTTTCTGGCCTATTTGCTTAATACATATGCGTTAAAGGTGGTAACTCCAACCGTGGCTAGTATCTATATTTACCTTCAGCCTTTATTTGCTGCCTTCATTGCACTTATGCTGGGAAAAGATGAAATAACGCTTTTGAAAATTGTTTCCACAATCTTAATTTTCACTGGGGTTTATTTGGTGAGCAAGCAAACCAAAAACAAGGAGGAATTTATTCCCTCTAAAATTTAATTCTTATACCAATTGCAATGTAATTTGCTTTTAACCCCGCGAAATTAAAATCTTTAAAAAAACTGATTGTTGCTAAAAGGCCAGCAATAATATATAATTAATAGCCAATAGAGATACCTGAAAATTTTTAAGAAATTTTTACAATTCCTTAAAAAAAATATTTTTTATCGATAAAATCGCTTTAGTTAGTTAACCGGTCTTTTTATGATTTTAAAATTGGATTATAAAAAATTATTCTATTTTTGCTTAAATTACAACAACAAAACTCATGAAAAAAACATACTTAATATTGCTTTTTTTAAGCCTATTATCTTTAAAAATAAATGCTCAGTCATGTGATGTTTATTTTGGTTCAACTATTCAATCGGACACAGTCTTTTTCGATGCATACCATTCTGATGGCCTAGCTACTGGATCTTACAGTTGGAGTTTTGGGGACGGGAACACATCTTCCCTTAAAAACCCAATTCACATTTATTCCACCTCGGGCACTTTTAACGTTTCATTGAATTTTACCTCAACTTCAGATACAAGCTGTACCCCAAGCTTTTCAGATAGTGTTGTAATTAACACCTGCTCCCTTACTGCCACTATTAGCTCTGGCAATACATCCTGTTTTAGTTGTGCAGATGGCTCAGCAAGTGCATTTGCAACAGGCGGTACACCTTCATATATCTATTCATGGTCCAATGGAGCAACAACCCAAAGCATAAATAATTTACAAACGGGTACATATACTGTGACTATAACAGATATTTCGGGATGCAATTTTTCCTCAAGCATTATTATTTATAGTCCTCAGCAATGTGATGTTTTCTTTACTTCAAATGTTTCTTCCAATTCAGTTTCCTTTTCCGCTTTTCATTCCGAAAATTTAACGGGAGTGTATTCCTGGGATTTTGGAGACGGAGGAACAGCAACGGTGAAAAATCCAACTCATTCATATAGCGCCTCAGGTACTTATTTTGTTACCGTCAATTTCGCATCTTCTACTGATAATACCTGTACTCCAAGTTTAACAGATAGTGTTTTAATTAATCTTTGTCCTCTAACAGCAACTATTACTTCTACAAATGTTTCCTGCAATGGTTGTTCTGATGGAACTGCAACAATAACTGCTTCTGGAGGAACTGCTCCTTATTCATATATTTGGGTCTCAGGTGTAACATCTTCTTATATTGATAATTTGGCTGTAGGCACATATTCTGCAATTGTAACTGATGCTATTGGCTGCTCATATACTGTAAGCACTTATATTTCTGGTCCTGCTCAATGTGATGTTTATTTCTCATCCATTGTTTCAGATAGCACAACTGTATTTTTCAATGCTTATCACTCTGATAGTATAGTATCTGGAATTTACTCCTGGGATTTTGGAGATGGAGAAACAGGCTCTGGCCAAAATCCTGTTCATACTTATAACAACTCGGGAAGTTATACAGTTTATGTTTCCTTTTCTTCCTCTACAGATAGTTCATGTAATCCAAGTTTTTATGATGTCGTATTGGTAAATTTGGCTCCTGTTTATGATCTTATTGGCTTAGTTTATGCAGGTGTAAATATCCTTGATGAAGCTTACGTTTCTGTTTATAAGCAAAGCAATGCTCTTTTTTATTCTTATACTGATGTATTAATAAATGGAGGGGAATTTAATATTTCGGGCCTTCCGCAAGGAACATATTTGGTTAAAGTTTCCCCTACTCCTTCTTCTTCCTTTTTCGGACAATACCTTCCAACCTATTATGGTGATTCAACATTATGGGCAGGTGCTGAGCTGATTAATCTGAACGCTACTTTTTATGGAACTTTCAATCTTGTTCCTTTTGTTGTTACAGATACAACCTGGAACTCAGGTAACGATATTTTCTTAGGCACAGTGTTTCAGGACACAACAGGCTTTGGGCGAGCAGGATCAAACCCAGTTAGAAATACAACTGTAAACATGAGAAATAGTTCAAATGATTTATTAACTGCTCAATTAACTGATGAGAATGGTGTATTTAAAATCAAAAATGTAGCAGCGGGAAATTACAAATTAGAGGTTGATTATCCTGGTTATGTCATGCAACCATTTTTAATCACTGCAGATGGAGATTCCACAACATCTACTTCCATTAATTTTGACCTGGAACAGAATGGCTCAATTGCTGTGAGCATATTAAATACTTACCATAAAATTAAAACAGGTCTAATATCCATTTATCCAAATCCTGCTTCGGATATACTTTTTATAAGTACTGCTTCTTTTAACTTAAACGCTGTTCAAATTAAGATCACTTCTTTTTCTGGAAATGTAATTTATACCAATCAAATGGTATTAAACAAGGATGAAGTAAAACTTGATATTTCTGAAATACCTAATGGTATATATTTTATTAGTGTGCAAACGGATAAGGAAATTATTACAAAAAAATTAATCATTAAACATTAAGTGAAGAACAGTCTCATTATTGAGAACTGCATTCAGTATGAAACCATTAACTATAAAAAAAGTTGATTGCTATCTTAATTTGCAGAACAAAATAATTACTTTTGTCAAAATTTATAAAATAAAAACATGAAAAAAATTTACTTATTTATTATTTGCTTGGCAATGTTTGCTTTAAAAACAAATGCTCAATGTGATGTTTATTTTAATACCGACATTGAAGGCGCAACTGTTTATTTCAATGCCAGCCATACTGATACCTTAGCATCAGGTTCTTACTTCTGGGATTTCGGAGATCAGCAAACATCTACCTTAAAAAACCCAATTCATACCTATACCTCATCAGGATCATTTTATGTTAATTTATATTTTACATCTACAGACAGTTTATGTACCCCTTATTATACTTATCCTGTTGAAATAAATCTTACACCTACTTATTATATTGGTGGTATGATATACGCTGATTCTTCACCTTTGGATTCGGCTACTGTTACTTTATACAAAAAAGACAGTCTTTTATACTACACTTATTTAGATACTGTTGTAAATGGATCAGAATTTATTATCAATGACCTTCCTCAAGGCATCTATTTGTTTAAGGCATCCCCGGTGGTTTCTACTGCTCAGTTTAGCCAGTTCCTGCCAACTTATTTTGGAAATACCACAACCTGGACTAATGCTCAGGAAGTTAATTTAGATAGTTGGATGGAAGTTAATCTTGTGCCATTTTTCGTTACTGATACATCCTGGAATACAGGTAATGATATTATTGATGGTACTATTTTTCAGGATACAACTGGTTTTGGCCGAGCTGGATCAAACCCTGTTAGAAACACAACTGTAAACATGCGTAATAGTTCAGATGATTTATTAATTACTGAATTAACTGATGAGGATGGCAAATTTAGCATCAAAAATGTTGCTGCTGGAAGTTATACAATTAGTGTTGATTATCCAGGTTACACAATGCAACCTTATTTAGTTACAGCTGACGGTGATTCCACAACAACCACTACAATTAATTTTGATTTAAATCAGGATGGCAGTATTGTAACAAGCATTTTATATACCCAAAACAAAATTAATATTGGAAATGTATCGGTCTTTCCAAACCCAGCCTCAGAATCCGTTGTTATAAGCACTGCTTCTTTTAATCTTCAGCCTGTTCAAATCAAAATAACTTCATTTTCAGGGAAAGTAATTTATAACGAGCAGCTAATTATTCAAAACGAAGAAGTAAAATTAAATACTTCTGTTTGGCCAAATGGATTGTACTTTATCACTGTTATTTCAGATGATTCAAGCACAACTAAAAAATTAATTATAAAACAATAAAATCATTTAATTGCTTATTTGAAAAGCAAGACAAATATCTTAAAAGACCGCAATCACTTCGATTTGCGGTTTTTTTTTACCTTCAGCTAGACAAAAAATAAATATGAGAGACAACTTTAATACAAATATGAAGAATAATATATTACATCAAAATAAATCTTATTTTCAATTAGGGAATAGCAACAAAATAAGGAGTTTGCAAATCAAAACTTTAATTAAATTTGTACAGGATTTGTAAAAATGTTTAAAAATATTTCGATCGTCTTATTTTTTTCTTTATCGTTTTCTTCTTTTTCACAGGAGCAAGGCAAACCCTATATAACAAATTATACACCTAAGGATTATAAAGCAGCAACTCAAAACTGGGCAATAGTTCAGGACAACAGAGGAGTAATGTATTTTGCAAACAATACTTGTGTAATTGAATACGATGGCAAAGAATGGAGAAATATACCCGTTTCCAACAATTCAATAGTTCGTTCCCTGGCTGCTGATTCAAATGGAACCATTTATGTTGGTGCTGTGGGTGAGTTTGGCTTTCTTTTGCCTGATGAAAAAGGAAACTTAAATTATAAATCCCTAAGTTCTGAATTGGATTCCACTGACCGATCTTTTGCAGATGTATGGCAGACATTTGCCAATAAGGAATTTGTGTTTTTTGGCACACAACAAGTCCTGTACATTTATCACAAGCAATCAGGAAAAATAAGTACGGTAAAAGCAGGTGAGAATAATTTTCATGTTTTTTTTATGGTGCATCAAAAACTCTATGTAAGAAAATGGAATGAAGGATTAATGCAACTAGAAAACCAACAATTTGAACTGGTAAAAGGTGGGGAGAAATTTTCAGAAGAAAGAATTTATGTAATGCTGCCTTATAAGGAAAACAAAATTTTAATGGGTACTCGAAGTAAAGGGCTATTTATTTTTTCTCCCTCTTCTGATCTAAGAACAAATCCTGAATTGTTTATCAAATTAGAATCTGATGCAGATGAATTTTTACTGCAAAATCAATTGTATCACGGAGCAATGCTAGAAAATGATGCTTATGCCCTTGCAACAATTAGAGGAGGAGTAATCATTATTGGAAAGGATGGCAAAACCAAGGCCATTTTAAATAAGCAGACTGACCTTCAGGATGATTTTGTATTTTTCGTTTGCCCCGATAACCAATCAGGATTATGGGTTGCGTTAAACACAGGAATTTCCAGAGTTGAAATTAATTCGCCAATTAGTTTATGGGGTGAATCCTCCGGTTTAAAAGGGGAAATTGAATCAATTATTCGCCATAAAAATATACTATATATAGCAACAAGCCGCGGTGTTTATTATTTAACTGGTGGTAAATTCCAACCTGTTTCAGGCATAGAATCTCAATCATGGGATTTAATACAGTTCAATACAGGTTTGGATAAAAAACTTCTGGTGGCAACAAGTTCAGGAGTTTATGAAATAAACTTGAACAAATCAGTATTGATAAATGAATTGGTAAGTGGCAAGCTATTGCAGTCAAAAGTTGATAGGAATAAACTTTATGTTGGCTTGTTTGATGGATTAATGGAAATGTTTTACGAATCCGGAAAATGGATCACAAAAGAAAGAATACAGAATCTAAATGACGATGTTCAATCTCTGGAAGAAGATAAAAATGGAAACCTTTGGATAAGTACCCGTAACCAGGGGATTGCCCGTTTTAAAGATGGGAAAGTCAAATATTATGATCCTGTTAGTGGTGTAACTTTATTAAGAGGAATCAGAATTTTTAAATTAAATAATCAAGAGTTATTATTTGCAACTGAAAAAGGTGTTTACGTTTATGATCAGCAAAAAGACAAATTCAATTATCATCCCATAAATGAAACCCTTGTTAAAACAGACAATCCTGCTATCTGGCAACTCACAAAAGACAAAGCGGAAAACTTACTGTTGAACATTTTTACTGAAACCAACAATTGGATAGAGCTGGCAGTAAAAGAAAAAAACGGGTACAGAAGGGATACAATCGGTTTTAAAAGACTTCCTTCAATGACAATACAAGCCCTGCTTTCAGAGGAAGATCAATTTTGGATTGGGGGAACAGAAGGATTGTTTCAATACAAAAAATCCTTACAAAAAAATTATTTACTCCCTTTTAATGCCTTAATCCGTAAGGTCTCCTCCACCAACGATTCGATACTTTTTTATGGCACTTATTTTTCGAATGAAATTTCCTCTAATGGGGTAGATAAATATATGACCACTTGGCAGTCTGATTCTTTAATTCCGGAGCTTGATTATGCACAAAACTCACTCAATTTTAATTTTTCTGCCCCTTATTTTGATGGCAATGTCTCTATTTTATACAGTTATTTTTTAGAAGGATATGATAACAAGTGGTCAGCCTGGGATATTAGCAATAAAAAAGAATATACAAATTTACCAGAGGGAACCTACCGTTTTAAGGTTCGGGCAAAAAACATTTATGGTGTAATCAGTAATTCGGCTGAATATCAATATATAATTCTTCCTCCTTGGTATCGTACCTTTTGGGCCTTTTTCGGATATCTTATTCTCTTTGCTACATTAATTTATATATTAGTTCAGCTTAGTGTAAGGAGTTTGAAAAAATCAAAAATAAAGCTTGAATTAACCGTTAAAGAGAGAACAGCAGAAATAACAAATCAAAACATTGAATTGCACCATCAAAAAGCTGAAATTGAGCATCAGAAAAAAGAAATTACAGATAGTATAAACTATGCAGAACGTATTCAAAGGTCAATTCTTCCACCAATAAAGCAAATACAGTCGTTTTTTCCTGATTCATTCGTGCTATTTAAACCAAAAGACATTGTTAGTGGGGATTTTTACTCTTTCTTTAAAGTTGAAAACCCAAAAAACAATGAAACAAAATTTTTAATAGCAGCTGCTGATTGCACAGGACATGGGGTTCCAGGTGCTTTTATGAGCGTTGTTGGATCAGAAAAAATCAGCGCAGCGGTTAAAACTTCTGATGATCCGGGGAAAATACTTCAATTGCTGAATAAATCTATTAAAGTAGCTCTTCGCCAATCAGATAATGCAGATTCAACAAGGGATGGAATGGATATAGCGTTATGTGGAATAAATTTAGAAGGAAAAAAAATGTATTTTTCAGGCGCCAACAGACCATTGTGGCTAATTAGAAAAGAAAATCAGGAATGGAATTTAACGGAATATAAACCTACCAAAAGTGCAATTGGTGGGTTAACAGACGAAAAACAGGAATTTGAAACCCTGGAAATTGATATTAAAAAGGATGATAGAATTTATTTATCTTCAGATGGATATGCCGATCAATTTGGGGGAGAAAAAGGCAAAAAAATGATGACAAAAAATTTCAAAGAAAAACTGCTTTCTATTCAAGAACGCTCCATGAAAGAGCAGGAGCAAATTCTAGAACACTATTTTGTTGAGTGGAAATCATCTTTGGAACAAGTGGATGATGTATTGGTAATTGCACTGAAAATTTAATACCCTTATTCTCATTCTCTTATTTACCGAGGGTAAAGATATATATAGCTAATTTTACACTAAATTTTAAGGTTCAATGATAAAATCAATGACGGGTTACGGGAAGGCTGTAACTGATTGGGAAAGCAAAAAAATAACAGTTGAAATTCGCTCATTGAATAGTAAACAGCTTGATTTAAATCTTCGGGTAAATGGTTTGTATCGGGAAAAGGAGTTGGAAATTCGTTCTATTGGAATGAACCAGGCGGAAAGAGGAAGAGTGGATTTATCGGTTTATGTTGAATCGGCAGGTGAAGAAAAATCTGTAAAAATCAACACTTCTCTTGCTAAAAACTATTTCAATGAATTGCGAAGTTTGGCAGAATCTGTTGGTGCCCCTCAAACAGATTATTTAGCATTGATAATGAAAATGCCTGATATTTTCACCCATACTGAAAAGCCGGAGTTGGATGAAAAGGAATGGAAGGTTGTAGTTGGGGCAATTCATAAGGCATTTATAGAGTTTAATGTTTTTAGATCAGATGAGGGCAAAGCTCTTGAAAAAGAATTAAATCTCAGGGTAAATAATATTCTTGATTTGTTAAAAGAAATTGAGGTTTTTGATCCAATACGTACAAAACAGGTAAAGGAACGTTTACAAAAGCACCTGGATGAATTAACTGAAAAAGAATCTATTGACAAAAATCGATTTGAACAGGAACTTATATATTATCTTGAAAAATTAGATATTACAGAGGAACGTGTTAGGCTTAGGACTCATTGCAATTACTTTTTTGAAACCATGGAAAGCACAGCAGCAGAAGGTCGAAAACTGGGTTTTATTTCCCAGGAAATTGGCAGGGAAGTAAACACAATCGGATCAAAGGCTAATGACGCTTCTATTCAAAAACTGGTAGTTCAAATGAAAGACGAGCTTGAAAAAATAAAAGAACAACTTCTAAATGTACTTTAGTTTTTTGAAGTATTTTTGTACTGTCTTGAAAGGATCGTTTGAATTAAAACTACCTTTTCAATACAAAATTGAAAACAATGGCAGGTAAATTAATTATATTTTCAGCACCCTCCGGGGCAGGTAAAACAACAATAGTTCAGCATCTTGTTAAGCTCCCGAAATTCAACCTTGAATTTTCCATATCTGCATGTTGCAGGCCAAAGAGAGATGGAGAACTAGGAGGAAAGGATTATTATTTTTTATCCAAGGATGAATTCATGGACAAAATTGAGCAGGGCGAGTTTCTTGAGTGGCAGGAAGTATATAAAGATCATTATTATGGAACTCTTTATTCAGAGGTAGAGCGAATTCTTAACAACAACAAAAATGTAATTTTTGATGTGGATGTAGAAGGGGGATTAAACCTTAAACAAAAATATGCAGATAATGCCCTTGCAGTTTTTGTAATGCCTCCTTCCATCCAGCATTTGGAGCAAAGGTTAAGAGACCGTTCTACAGAATCCCCCGAAAGCATTGCTCGCAGAATGGGCAAAGCTGAAAAAGAGCTTACAGTTGCTGACCAATTTGATGTTATTCTTTACAACGACAATCTTGAGAAAGCATTAAAAGATGCTGAAAAAATTGTTGAAGAATACCTTCAAAAGCAGGAGAAAAGCAGTACTGAAAAAAACAGGCCTTTTTAGGCACTAACCTTGTTTAATACAGAAATAATAGAATCAAAAATAACAATTCCATCCGTATTTCCCAGGTCTTTATCTGCAGCTCTTTCAGGGTGAGGCATCATTCCAAAAACATTTTTTCCAGAATTACAAACCCCAGCAATGTTTTCTACCGATCCATTTGGATTGGCCTCTTTGGAAATATTTCCACTTTCATCGCAATAACGGAACAAAACCTGTCCATTGTCGTTAAGTTGCTTTAAGGTTTGTTCATTGGCAAAATACAATCCTTCACCGTGAGCAACAGGGATTTTAAGAACCTGGGTAAGATCGATATTTGCTGTTAATGCAGTATCGCTTGTTTGAGCTTTTAAATATACATTCTTGCAATTGAATTTTTGATGTTCATTGTGTAATAATGCTCCTGGAACAAGGCCAGCTTCGCATAAAATCTGAAAACCGTTGCAAACACCCAGTACATATCCACCTTTATTTGCATGTGCAATAACTGAATTCATAATTGGGGAAAAACGGGCAATTGCTCCTGATCGTAAATAATCGCCATAGGAGAAGCCTCCCGGAAGCACGATGAAATCACAGCCTTTTAAATCGCTGTCTTTATGCCACAAATGCTCCACACGCTGTCCCATTTTTTCACTAAGGACGTAAATCATGTCTTCATCACAATTGGATCCTGGAAATGTAACTACTCCGAATTTTGGCATATGTTTTATTTTTTAAACGGTGAATTTTCTGCAAAAATAATCTATTAATTAAAAACGCTGACAGAATTCTTTATGTTATTTTCAGTAAAACTAATTATTTGCAATCTCACACAAAAAAATTGAAAATAATAAATCCTAATAAACACAGCAAAATGCATTCTGCAAGCCATCTTCTTTTGGCATGAAGGAAATAATTTCCTGTAAAAACGGCAAAAGGAATTGCAGCAAGAGCTATAGTTTGTAAATTCCTGCTGTTATCAAAAAGTATGGCTACCAACCCGGTAAACAGAAGAACAACCAATGTTTTTAGCAGGTATTGAATACGCAGTACGCTATTTGCCATTACCTTAAACATTGTTAATATGGATAAGCCAAGCAAAACCAAAAGGCAAATTACAAGTGCATAATGGGTTGAAATGAGTTGGGGAAGAACAATATTGGCAGGATTTAATTCAGAGGTGAATTTTTCCTGAACAAGACCAAGTAAATCACCTGTCCAAAGATAGTAATAGGTAGAAAGAAAAACATAAGGAACAGCAACTCCTACCAGAGCAATTATATATTCTCTCCAGATAAAAGTTCGGGTGATAATAAGACTACCCCAGATAAACAAGAAGAAAACTATTGCAGGGAAATAGAAAAACGATGCAATTGCAATGAGTGCACCAGCATCAAACATTTGTGAAAAAACAGTTTTTTGTAAATAAACTGTGCTTGTTCTCTTTATTGCAAACAAAACAAAAAGGTTTGCAAAAATAACCGGATGCATTATTTGCAATTCAGTAATGGAACTCATTACAAGGATATACATTAATGCAGGAAGGTTGGTTTTGGGACTAAGCATTTCATTTTTATTGACAATGCTGTTAAGTAAGAGTGCCTGCAGGAATACTAGCAATAAGCTAACAATATTGGAAAAATAAGGAACCCCGGAGGTTAAATAAACCATGGCATCATACAAAGGCATAGTGTTATCAAAGCTAACAGGAAGTGGATATTTTAAAAACCCAGGTATCCAAAGCAAAAGAGCAACAATAGGAAGACCAGCAATTAAAGGTGCGGGTTGATTGGGTTTAAAAAAGCTTACAAGCATTGGCGGAAATATAATTTTTTATTTTACTTTTGCTTTGTTTAAATATCACACTCATATGAACGAAATAATATACGGATTAGGTAAGCTGTTTCAAGAATCATTTAAAATCCTGAATCTTTTGGGTAATATCCCCAATTATATATTTATAGCAACCGGCTTTATACTTCTTTTTTACTGGCTTAAAGAAATGGTAAAATACAACCGTGAGGCTGAAGAAAAAGGAACTTTAAAATAAAATTGCTTTAACTAGGCATTAGGTCTTTACCAATATCTTTTCTGAAATATTTTCCTTCAAAACTTATTGACTGGGCATTTTTGTATGATGCTTCCAGTGCATCTTTCATATTTGCAGCTAAGGAAGTAACTGCCAACACCCGTCCTCCATCACTTACTATTTCTCCGTTTATTTCTTTTGTTCCTGCATGGTAAACGAAACTTTCTGTTATATCTTTTAAACCAGTGATTCTTTTTTCTTTTTCGTAATCTCCCGGATAGCCTCCTGATACAAGAACAACTGTTACCGCAGCCCTGTTATCAATAACCAATTCCTGCTTATTAAGTGTTTCCATTGCTACTGAAGATAATAAATCCAGGAAATCTGTTTTAATTCTAGGCAAAACAACCTCGGTTTCAGGATCACCCATACGAACGTTGTATTCTATTACATAAGGGCTTCCATCAACTTCAATTAATCCAATGAAAATAAATCCTTTATAAGGAATTTCTTCCTTTTTAAGCCCCTCAATTGTTGGGATAATAATTCTTTTCTCAACAGCATCCATAAATTCTTTTCCAGCAAATGGTACAGGAGATACAGCACCCATTCCTCCTGTATTCAGGCCAGAATCACCTTCCCCTATTCTTTTATAATCTTTAGCCTCTGGAAGTATTTTATACGAAATTCCATCTGTAAGCACAAATACTGAAAGTTCAGTTCCCTTTAAGAATTCTTCAATTACTACTTTCCTGGAGGCTTCACCAAATTTAGCATCTTCCAACATCGCTTTTAATTCTGCTTTAGCCTGTTGCAAATCTTCCAGTATAACTACACCCTTTCCTCCAGCAAGTCCGTCTGCTTTTAAAACATAGGGAGGCCTTAAACTTTCAAGGAAAGTATACCCTTGTTCTATGTTAAAAATGCTGAAGGATTTATAACCAGCAGTTGGAATTTTATGCCTTTGCATGAATTGTTTTGCAAAATCCTTACTGCCCTCAAGTCTTGCGCCTTCCTTACCAGGCCCAATTACCGGGATATTCTTAAGTTCTTCATTTGCAAGAAAATAATCGGCAATTCCATTAACCAAAGGGTCTTCAGGTCCAACCAAGACAAGGGTAATATTAAAATCAGTAACAAATTTTTTGATGCCATCAAAATCCGTAATTGATAAAGGCGCATTGTGTCCATACTGAGCAGTTCCTGCATTTCCAGGTGCAATATATAATTTTTCGCATTTTGGACTTGCAGCAATTTGTTTTGCAAAGGCATGCTCCCTACCACCTGATCCTAGTATTAATACTTTCATTTTATTTTGCTTTAATATTTAACAACCATCTCAATTATTCACTGTCACTCCAATTATAAAGGAATATTCCCGTGCTTTTTCTTTGGCAATTTCTCTGCCTTGTTTTCAAGCATTTTAAAAGCCTTTATCAGCTTTTCTCTTGTTTGTTCTGGTCTTATTACCTCATCCACAAATCCTCTTTCAGCAGCCCGGTATGGATTTGCAAAGTGTTTCAAATATTCCTGTTCCTTTTCAATTAATTTTTCCTCTGGATTTGCTGCTTCAGAAATTTCTTTTTTAAATATGATTTCAGCCGCGCCTTTTGCTCCCATAACGGCAATTTCCGCAGTTGGCCAGGCATAATTCATATCAGCACCTATATGTTTTGAATTCATCACATCATAAGCTCCTCCATAAGCTTTACGTGTGATAACTGTAATTCTTGGAACAGTTGCCTCGCAAAATGCATAAAGCAATTTTGCACCGTGCATAATTATACCATTCCATTCCTGATCGGTTCCTGGTAAAAATCCTGGAACATCTTCAAAAACTAACAAAGGAATGTTAAAACTATCACAGAACCGAACAAAACGTGCCGCTTTTGTTGAAGCATGGATGTCAAGAACACCTGCCAAATAAGCCGGTTGATTGGCAACAATCCCTATGCTTCTTCCAGCTAATCTTGCAAAACCAACTACTATATTTGGAGCAAAATCTTTATGTACTTCCAGGAATTCCTCATCAATTACTCCATGAATAACCTCACGAATGTCATAGGGTTGATTCGCGCTTTCAGGAACTATGGAATTTAATTTTGGACGTACTTCATTTGTTCCTGGTTCATAAGGAATCATTGGAACTTGTTCCTCACAATTCTGGGGAACATAGGATAATAATTTTTTAAGATAATCAATACACTCTAACTCATTGGCACAGGCAAAATGGGTTACCCCCGATTTATTGGCATGAGTAATTGCCCCACCTAATTCTTCTGAAGTAACATTTTCATGGGTCACAGTTTTAACAACATTAGGCCCTGTAACAAACATATATGAGGTGTTTTCCACCATTAAAATAAAATCAGTTAAAGCAGGGGAATAAACCGCACCGCCAGCACAAGGCCCCATAATAGCTGAAAGCTGAGGAATCACCCCGGAGGCCCTTGTGTTTCGGTAAAAAATATCTGCATAACCTCCTAGGGAAACAACCCCTTCCTGGATACGAGCCCCACCAGAATCATTTAAACCAATAACAGGAGCACCATTTTTCATGGCCAAATCCATTATTTTACATATTTTTTCAGCATGGGTTTCAGATAGCGATCCTCCAAAAACAGTAAAATCCTGTGAAAAAACATAAACCAATCTTCCACTTATAGTACCATATCCTGTAACAACTCCATCTCCCAAATATTTTTCGCGCTGCATGCCAAATTCATTGGAACGGTGAGTTACAAACATCCCTATTTCCTCGAAAGAGCCCTCATCCAACAGAAAATAAAGGCGCTCACGTGCCGTTAATTTCCCCTTTTTATGCTGAGATTCAATCCTTACATTTCCTCCGCCTAACTGAGCTTCGGCTATTTTTTCTTCTAATCTTTTAAATTTATCCATTGTATTTATATCAAGGCATTTTATTCTTGGTAAAATTAGTAAAGTGACGGTATAATGAAAAGGATTATCAAAAAGGTTTTTATTTTCTTTTTAACTTTTTTATTCCTGGTGCTTTAGTTCGCAAGTATTACCTAGTTACATGATAAGTAAGTGTTAATTATGGGATTGATAAAAATCATTTTCAATTCAATGCGGTTATTTGTAATTTTGTACTCTAATTTTAAATTACTTTACTTATGCCAGTTTATCATCAACTTGGAAGTATACCTCATAAACGCCATACTATTTTTACTAAACCCGGAGGTGGTTACTATTATGAACAATTATTCGGAACCGAAGGCTTCCACGGTATGGCTTCTTTGCTTTACCATGAACACAGGCCTACAATTGTTAAAGAAATACTGGAAAGTTATGATGTTTCTCCTAAAATTGCTGATCCGAAAACCTTAAAGTCACTTCGTCTTAAAGGGTTTGATATTCCTTCAACAGATGATTTCTTAAATAGCAGAAAAGCATTGCTGGTTAATAACGATTTACATCTAGGACTTGCAGCCCCAAAAAAGTCAATGGAAGATTACTTCTACAAAAATGCAGATGCTGATGAGTTATTATTTATTCATAAAGGAACCGGCAGGCTTCGCACTTTGGTTGGCACAATTGAATTTGTTTACGGTGATTATCTTGTAATACCAAGAGGTATGATCTATAAAATAGAATTTAACACAGTTGAGAACAGGATTTTGTATGTAGAATCATTCAGTCCTATTTATACCCCTAAAAGATACAGGAATGAGTTCGGGCAGTTATTAGAACACTCCCCTTTTTGCGAAAGAGATTTTAAATTGCCAAAGGATCTGGAAACCCATGATGAGAAAGGCGATTTCCTAGTAAAGATTAAAAAGCAAGGGGTAATGCATCAATATATTTACGGTACTCATCCCTTTGATGTTGTAGGATGGGATGGATACAATTTTCCATATGGATTTTCAATTCATAATTTTGAACCGATAACCGGCCGAGTTCATCAACCACCTCCTGTTCATCAAAATTTTGAAGCCCACAATTTTGTTGTTTGTTCCTTCTGCCCGAGGCTTTATGATTACCATCCTCAATCGATTCCTGCTCCATACAATCATTCCAACATTGATTCTGATGAAGTGCTTTATTATGTGGATGGAGATTTTATGAGCAGAAACGATATAGAACAAGGTCAAATAACATTGCATCCTGGTGGAATCCCACATGGCCCTCATCCCGGAGCTATGGAAAGAAGCATTGGACAAAAGAAAACAGACGAGCTTGCGGTTATGGTAGATACCTTCAAGCCTTTAATGGTGACAGAAGAAGCCATGAAAATTGATGATGGGAAATATTATAAATCATGGATGGAATAATTTTGAGCTAAATTTTCTTAGCCAAAATAGTTTATTTTTAATGCTTTCCGTCTGAAAACACCTTATATTTCGTACTTTTGTATAATATATTACTTTAATAATCATTCAATTAACTATTTATAATTACGCATTTATATGATAACAGATACAAGCTCATTGCATTTAGAAAAGGTAAATCCTGATGCAGAGGATTTTTTACCGCTTTTAGGAACTGATTATATAGAACTTTATGTGGGAAATGCTAAACAAGCGGCTCATTATTACAAAACAGCATTTGGTTTTCAAACTTTAGCTTATGCAGGATTGGAGACTGGAGTTAAGGATCGTGCCTCCTATGTATTACAGCAGGATAAAATCAGATTGGTGCTAACTACTCCTCTTAATGGAGATAGCCCGATAAATGAGCATTTAAGAAAACATGGAGATGCTGTAAAAGTAATTGCTTTATGGGTTGATGATGCTACTAAATCTTTTAAAGAAACTGTGAGCAGGGGAGCAAGACCTTTTATGGAGCCTACGCGTGAGGAAGATGAAAATGGTTATGTAGTGCGTTCAGGTATTTACACCTATGGTGAAACAGTGCATATATTTGTTGAAAGAAGTAATTACAAAGGGATTTTTCTGCCAGGATACAAAGAATTAATATCCCACTACAATCCGGAACCAGTAGGGTTGAAATTTATTGATCACATGGTAGGGAATGTTGGTTGGGGCGAAATGAATAAATGGATTGAATTTTATGCCAAAGTAATGGGATTTGCCCAACTAATTTCATTTGATGACAAGGATATTTCTACAGAGTATACTGCATTAATGAGTAAGGTAATGAGCAATGGGAACGGCAGAATTAAATTTCCTATTAATGAACCTGCAGAAGGCAAAAAGAAATCGCAAATCGAAGAATATATAGATTTTTATGATGGTGCAGGAGTACAACATATCGCTGTTGCTACTGACAATATTGTAGAAACCGTAACTAAACTAAAAGCACGTGGTGTGGAATTTTTATATGTTCCTGAAAGCTACTACGATGATATTCTTGAACGTGTTGGAAAAATTGAAGAAGACCTTGCTCCACTAAAAGAACTTGGAATATTAATTGACCGCGATGACGAAGGGTATTTACTTCAACTATTCACGAAACCTGTAGAAGACCGGCCAACCGTGTTCTTTGAAATTATACAGCGTAAAGGAGCCAAATCCTTTGGAAAAGGGAATTTTAAAGCCCTTTTTGAAGCTATTGAAAGGGAACAGGAAAATAGAGGGACTTTGTAAAAGCCTTCATGTGTAATGGTAAATTGATACGTTTTTGAATAAAGTGTTTATTTAACCATCAACTTATCAATTTCCCCTGCAAGCCTTCTGTCCTGTTCAGTTATCTTGTCTCCTTCCGAATGAGTGGTTAATTCTATATCTACTTTATTGTATGAATTACTCCAGTTTGGATGGTGATTTAAAGATTCGGCTATCAATGCCACTTTAGAAATAAAACCAAAAGCTTCTATAAAGTTTTTAAACTTAAAACTTTGGGTTAATTTATTGTTTTCTTCTTTCCACATAAAAATAAGGATAAACTTTAATCTTAAATATAGGAAGTAGAACTATTATATACAAATGAGTTTAATAACAAATCCAAAATAAATTGCAAATGGCTAATTTTAAAGCAAAGTAGCAAGGTGTACAAAGATTTTTTTTAAGTTAAAATAAATCTAATTATCGTTTTAAAGATTTTTTTCCTTTCAATGAATTAAAACACTTTCACTCCTCCTACAAAAGTATTCACTACTTTAATGGAAGGGATTTCTGAGAGGGGAGTAGTCATAATATCCTTTTCGAGAATTACAAAATCGGCAAATTTCCCAATTTCGATACTTCCTTTTTCATTTTCTTCAAAATTAGAAATGGCAGCCCAAATAGTCATGGCTTTTAGTGCCTGATCCCTTGTAATTGCATTTTCAGGATTAAAGCCACCCTCGGGAAATCCTTTAACATCTTTCCTTGCTACTGCTGCGTAAAAGCCTAAAAGGGGATTAATGGACTCTACAGGAAAATCACTTCCTGAAACGATAAAACCATTTTGCTTTAAAAGGTCATTGTATACATTGGAATACTTTATTCTCATAGGACCCAGGCGATCAATTGCCCAGTGCATATCGGATATTGCATGGGTGGGTTGAACAGATGGAATTACATTATATTTTGAAAAAAGCGACAAATCATCAGCATGAACATTTTGTGCATGTTCAATCCTCCATCTTTTATCGTTGCTTCCTTTTAAAACACCTCCATAAATATTTAACATCATTCTTACTGCAGAATCACCAATGCAATGACTATTCATTTGAAAACCTTTCTCATAAAGCCTTGTTGCATATTCCTTGTAAAAAGCAGTATCGTGAATCATCACTCCAAAATGTCCTGGTTTATCGGTATATTCTTCCAGTAACAGTGCCCCCCTTGAACCCAGAGAGCCATCACCGTATAATTTAAATGAACGAACATTTAAATAGTCGGATTTATAAATGCCTTTTTCAAGATAATATTCAAGGTTCTCTTTATTTGCAGTTATCATTGCATAGATTCTCATTTTTAACACAGATGTCTTATTTAAAGAGTCTATTAATTCAATAACATTACGATCAAGCCCTGCATCATCAACACTTGTAAGTCCTTTTTCAAAACAATTTTCCTGGGATTTTAACAAGGCTTGTATCTGCTGTGCCCTGGTTGGAAGTGGAATTATTGCCAAAACCCTATCTGCTGCATTGTCCATTAATACTCCGGTAGCCTTAGAGGTACCTGGATAAACCTCAACAATACCGCCTGGAATTTTGGTTTGGCCTGTAATGCCTGCTATTAATAAGGCTGCAGAATTAGCAATTACTGCATGCCCGTCAATTCTTTCAAGGATTACCGGAACTTCAGGAAATAGTTTATCAAGCTCTTTATTATCAGGATAATTGCTTATTTTCCATTCGTTTTGATCCCACCCTCTGCCTATAATCCAATCATTGGGATATGAATTGTGCCAGACTTGCAATTTTTCAAGCACTTCTTCAAAAGATAGGGTACCGCTTAAATTAACCCTGAAAAGATTTGTTCCATAGCCATAAAAATGACAATGCCCATCAATGAAACCGGGATAAATTGATTTTCCGTTTGCATTATACAATTCTCTTGATTTATACTTATTCATTAATTTTCTACTCGGCCCAATTTCCAGGATTTTTCCATCTTTTACCACAAAAGCCTCAGCAATTGTATTTTCTATATCTATTGTATAAATCTTTCCATTGAATACAATTAAATCTGCTTGCTGTTCTTCAGAGGATGAGCAAGAATAAAGGAAGATTATAACAAGTATGGGTAGTTGGTGAAGTTTCATGATGAATTCTTAAATTCTGATTTTTCAATAAATTATTGTGTTATTAACTTTTTTCCAGGTATTTTCTTAAGGTTTTTTCAATCTAAATAAATAGTGAGCATCCTTTTTAAAGGAAAAAACAACGTGCCAAATTCCATTAATGTATCCTACTAAAAACAGTAGGTATAAGGCAATAAACGTAAAAAAGAAGCAGTAGCTATAAAATTTAGCTCTTAATTACGATTTTCAATATCATTAATTAAGGGTGAATTATTTTCCCTGTAATTTTTCAAATGATTTTTGAGTTGAATAATGTTTTCATTCATCATTTCTATCTGTTGTTCAATAAGTACAAGCTCACCATGAGTTTGTTGATTTGCATTTGCTTCTCTGCGAAGTTTATCGTTTAAATCTTTTTTAAGTTCTTCTTTCATATCATCCATCCCTCCTATTATTACACCAATAAATAAATTAATTACCACCATTGCCCCTGTAATAATAAATGAAACAAAATAAATTGCAGATGCTACCGGCATTGCGTTTGGGGCAGTACACGGTATATGTGATCCATCATAACCATAATTATCGCAACCATACATGTTAATATACATTAAATCAGTCCAATCTTCAAGAGTAACAGCCCTAAACAAAGAAAGCATTGACATTTGTAAATTTCTAAAATGTATAGGATCGTTATCGGCAAATAAAAAGGTCCCCATAACACCATAAATGTAAAAATGAATAAGCAAAAGAAGAGCTATATATCCCATGGAAGGGATACTTTTCAATAAACTTCCAACTATGGTCTGTAATTTAGGAAGGGCAGTAACAAGTTTAAAGGCTCTTAATATACGCGCGAGTCTTAAAACAGCTACATAAGCTGCATTAACAGGCATAAAGCAAACCGCCACTATTACAAAATCAAATACATTCCAAGGATCTGTGAAATAAAGCCATGGTTTTTTTCCATAGGAACCTATTTTTATTACCGCTTCTCCCACAAAAATCCAGAGAATAAGTTGATCGATGATGTGAAGCAGGATACCGTATTCCTCAGCAATTCCCTTATAGGTTTCAATACCAACAACAATACCAGCAATAACAATTACAATAATAATAAATGCATTAAAAACCTTTGAGTCAGCTATAGTTTTCATTATTAAATTTGAATTAAAAATAAATTGTTTCGATTTTTATTTTATCTGATTAGGGATAAAAAATTTCTGGATTTTAGAAATTATGTGAATGTAAATTTAATTTGAGATTTAAACCAGATGAATTTCTTTTTTGTCATCTGGATCAAGATCTACTCCTTTTACATCGGCAATTGCTTTAATAAAATAACGTGATTTTTCATTATCGGCAAAAGAAGCCATTTTTCCTAAAGCTCCGAGTGCTCCTCCTTTTTCTTTAAGGCTATCATTATTTGATTTAATTGTATTGTAAGGTAGGTCAAAAGAAATTTCTATTGAATCACCCGGTTTAATTTCAAACGCCTGGTTTTTAACAAGACTGCCTAATTCAAATTCCTTAGTTTGCTTATTATCTCCACGTCCTGTAACATACTCTTCAATTAGTATAACCTGAAAGGACTGAATTGTTTTTTCACTTTTTGTACTAAAGTTAATTTTTCCATTTATTACTCCATCCGTTTTAGGATGCTGAGGAGATAACTGAAGCATAATTTTTACACCGCCAATACCCAATGTGTCTTTTATTTTTGAAAAGAAACTCATTGTTTTTTAGTTTAAGATTTAACAGCAAAAATAAAATAAATTTCCTTCTTTGCAAGATTGAAAAACACTAAACATGAGCTGACAATTAAATAATTAATCCTAAACCAATCCTGTAAAAAGCAATTATTCGTGAGAAAATTCAACAAGTACGTTTCTGTAGGCAGAAAACATTTTGGATTTGGAAATAAAGCCTTGGTATTTCCCCTGTTCAAGCACGGGCAAATTCCATGCACCTGTTTCAGTAAAAACATCCATTACATTTTCCATGGAATCAGTTATGCACAAATGAGCGGGAGCTATGCTCATAATATCATCCACAACAATGGTTTGATATTGTTCCGGATCAAACATAATGTCACGAATGTCATCTAGCATAACTATACCAAGAAAATGGTTCTCTTTATTTACCACTGGAAAAATATTTCGCTTTGAACGTGCTATCACTTTAATCAGTTCCCCTAAGGTATCTTCAGGATTCACACTTTCAAAGTCATTTTCAATAACTTCTTTAATTTTCATGAGTGTGAGTACGGCTTTATCCTTGTGGTGAGTGATTAACTGTCCTTTCTCGGCCAATCGTTTAGTGTAGATTGAATGTGGCTCAAAAAACCTGGCTGTAACAAGGGAAACTCCTGATGTTATCATCAAAGGAACAATTAGCTGATAGCCTCCGGAAAGCTCTGCAATTAAAAACAATGCCATAAGGGGAGCATGTAAAATTCCGGCAATTAATCCGGCCATTCCTGCAAGGGTAAAATTAGTTTCAGAAATAGTAAATGGAAGGTTCATCATATTAATAACCCGCGCCACTAAAAAACCTGAAATTCCACCCATTAAAAGCGATGGTGCAAATATCCCCCCTGCTCCTCCACTCCCAATGGTAAGTGCAGTTGCAAAGGGTTTAAAAAGGATTGCCAGAAATAGAAAAGCAACAAGAATATAATTGTTTTCTCTTTGGCTAAAAACAAAACTATGTTCAAGTAATTTTCCCGGAGCCTGCGAGAGCAAAGAAGAAATACTATCATAACCTTCACCAAACAAGGGAGGAAGAAGAAAAATAGCTAAGCCAAGAAATATTCCTCCAAAAACTGCTCTTATATAATCATTCTGGATTAGCTTTATTTTTTTCTCCACGAACATTTCAGTTCTGGTGAAATAAACTGAAATTAAGCCGCAAAGCAAACCAAGTAGTATAAAAAAAGGAACATCACTGGAAACAAAAGCATCCTGTATTTTAAAATTAAACAAAAGCTCCTCTGCGAAAAACAGTTTAGCAGTTACAGTACCTGTAATTGAAGCCATTAAAAGTGGTATGAGCGATGCTAGTGTGAGATCAAGCATAAGGACTTCCAGGGCAAATACAAGGGCGGCAATTGGAGTGTTGAAAATGGCAGCAATAGCTCCTGTTGCGCCACATCCAATCAACAATAAAATATGCTTGTACTCAAGTTTGAAAAGCCTGCCAATATTTGAACCAATGGCAGAACCTGCAGAAACAATAGATGCTTCAAGACCAACAGAGCCACCAAAACCAACTGTAAAAGCACTTCCGATTACGGGAGAATACATTTTATGCCGTTTTAAAAATCCTTTTCGCCTTGAAATGGAAAATAAAATACTGCTTATTCCATGACCAGCTTTTTCTTTAATGAAAAATTTAAAGAAAAAAACTGTAAGTAAAATTCCTATAAAAGGAAGGGCAAAAAACAAGTAATTCTCATTGGCATCTTCGTAATTTTTTACAATTTTTTCACGAATATAATGGGTAAGCGTCTTTAATATTACTGCAGCAATACCGGCACAAAAGCCAATTAAAACACTTAGAATTAATACAAAGGCCTTATTGCTAACATGGAGGTTACGCCATTTGAGGAATCTTAAAAGAAGGGGTTTCATTTAATTTTTATCTTTAGCTATAATCCACAATAAATAGTTTTAACTTTTAATCTTTTAATATTATTCCTTAAAAAGGGTTTCATCTAAATTTAATTTTTATTCTTTAGAAAAACCAGTTTTTTAACTCTTTATGATTTGTAATAAACACAAAAAATAAATAACATTATACCTTTAGACCTGAAAGGTGTAGGTAAAAGCTCTTTTTCACTTAAGTATTATCCTTCCCAGCTGATCGGAAAGTATTTTTTTAATTTGAATTAAATCACTTTGCTGCTTCATTAGAATCATTGTTTCTTCAAAAGATTCTTCCAGTTGAATTGTCAGTTGATTCTTTTCAAGCATCTGGCTTATCTTTTTAATTTTCAAAGAGTATATTGCACCAAGAACAAGCCTTTGCAGCTTTTCCTGCTCATTAACAACATAAATCTGGTGCTTTTTCCATCCTTCACTAAGTTCGTATTCATGGCTCAATAAATTTATACTTGTTCCACTTACCAAAAGATCCGCATTAAAAGTAAATACACTCTGCTCGGGAGCTATCTTTTCTTTTGTGTAAATTTCTGTATAAATGGCATAAATCTTTTGATATTGTTCAGTTTCAAAAACCAGGTTATCTTCCTCAAGAGCATCAATAACCATTTGAGCAACCGTAGAAACACTTACTGCAGGCTGACCATCCTGATCCTTCCCTTCTATTTCAATTGTAGAGGCTCCATAATTTAAAAGAATCCTTATGATGTCCTTTTCCTGTGGTTCACAAAATGGTTTAAAATTTTCCTCCTGTATTATTTTTTGCTCTGATATGGATTGCTTTACTGCTGTATTTTCATTTAAAACCGAATCACTACCGTCTTTATTTATTTTATTCTTTCGGATTTTATTCAGTTCATTAATTAATGTTTGTTCAGCTACTCCAAGAATAGTGCTGGATTCTTTAACATAAACAGAACGAATGATTGCATCAGGAATAAGGGCAATGGTTTGAACTATTTCGCGGATTAATTCTGCACGTTTAATTGGGTCATCTTTGGCATCTTTTAATAGCAAGTTTGATTTAAATTTAATAAAATCCCTGGCACTGTTTTCAATGAATTCTTTTAACTGTTCGGGAGAGTGACTTTTAGCATAGGAATCAGGATCCTGTCCATCAGGGAACAAAACAACTTTTACATTCAGGCCCTCCTCCAGAATTAAATTTATTCCTCTTAAACTGGCCTTAATTCCAGCCTCATCGCCATCAAATAAAATACTGACATTGTTGGTATATCGTTTTATCAATTTTATTTGTTCCACAGTAAGCGAAGTACCAGAAGAAGCAACAACATTTTCAATACCTGCTTGATGAAATGAGATAACATCTGTATATCCTTCAACCAGGTAGCAATTGTCCTGGTTTATTATCGCCTTTTTTGCTTGCCATGCACCATAAAGGACTTTGCTTTTGGAATAAATATCCGTTTCAGGGCTATTGATGTATTTTGCGGTTTTCTTACCTGTTTGTAGTATTCTTCCACCAAAGGCAATTACCCTTCCTGAAAGATTATGGATTGGAAACATTACTCTGCCTGCAAAGCGATCAAAAAAAATGTCCGTTTCAGAATTCGGATTTTCTTTTTCAATAAGTAAGCCCGCCTTTACTAGGTAATGGGGTTTATATCCTTTTTCAAGGGCATCCTTTACTAAAGAAGTGCGGTTTTCAGGACTATAGCCTAACTGGAATTTTTCAATTGTGTCTCCCCGGAATCCCCTTTCTTTGAAATAACTTAAGCCTATGGACTTTCCCTCCTCAGTTTCAGTGAGATTTTTAATAAAATATTTATTTGCAAATTCACTAACAACAAAAAGGCTTTCTTTCTCATTAATTTGTTGTTGCTGTTCAAGACTATATGATTCAACTTGTTCGGCTAACTCAATGTTGTATTTTGAAGCTAGATACCGCAAGGCCTCCGGATACGAATAATGCTCATGCTCCATTACAAAATTAACAGAGTTACCTGCCTTTCCGCAACCAAAACATTTATATATTCCTTTGGCAGGAGAAACGGTGAAAGAAGGTGATTTTTCGTTATGGAATGGGCAATTTCCCAGAAAATTAACTCCCCGTTTTTTTAATGCTATAAAATCTCCAATCACCTCATCTATGCGAGCGGTTTCAAAAATTAATTCTATAGTTTCCTTTGGAATCACGGCTTAGAGTTAGAACAGGTAAAATTACGAAATCCATCCGTTTTATAGTCCTGTTGCTGATATTTTATTATTCTTTTAAAATATCTGGCTTTGTTTGCAGTGGCCATCTAATTTTGGTGAAAATCTATATAGGCGATAAAAAATTATAGATTTTAATGCCAGAAATTTAATCTTTATTATACAAGGAGTCTGTAATCTTTATTACAAATGACAATTCATGTAAGGCATATTTGTCCCTTTCGAAAAGGTGTTTAAGTTTAACTTTTTTTATCTTCCCTAATAAAAAACAGATACTTTTAAAAAATTAAATCTGTTTTACTTTTAGATGGATTAGAGAATCAATTTTTCTACTTAAATAAAAACTAAATAAAATTAAAATTCTATGTTTCTAAAACACCTTTCCCTTTTTGTATGTTTCTGGCTTTTTTCTCTCTTTATCAATTCTATATCAGCACAAACGGGTGTAAATATTCATATAATTCCTGCCATTCACGGTTTGCATCAAAAAAACGTCAATTATAATTATGATTCATTATACTCTGAAATAAAAAAGATAAACCCTGATTTCATTATCGTAGAAATACGACAAGAGGATATGGGGCAGGATACAAGCTATTTGAAAAAAAATTATCCCGGAGAAATGTGGATTATGCGGTACTGGTTTAGCAATAAAAAACATTTTGGGATGGATTGGTTAGGAAAGGATTTGCAGGACAAACCAATTCCAGATAATTATTGGGCAGAGAAATCTGATTTAAAAAAATGGGAAAAGGAATTGGATAAAGATTCTAGTCTAACTACAAAATTACAGGCTTGCGAAGAAATTCAATTCATGCGAATTCCAACTTTAACAGAAGGAAGCTTCCTGGACATTACAAATGGGGAGGATGAAAAATTAACATTGCAGTATTATCAATGTCTTGATAGGGTTTTAACGAATACCAAACATAGCAGAATTACTGAATTTTACCAATTACGCAATTACACTATGGCAGAAAGAATAGCTGAAGTAGTTAAAAAAAATGGAGAAGGAAATTATGTTGTTCTTACAGGAGTTGATCATATCCCATTTATAAAAATATATTTGTTTAAAATGGGATTAGGTTCAGCAATTAAAACTTGATTTTTCAGATCTGGTCAAATACTTTTTCAAATAGAGAATTAAAAAAAATACCTGATTAATTAAGTAAAAACAAGTGCTTTTAATTAATTAATCAGGTATTATTAAGAGAACATTTTCTCCTTAATTTACAATATTATTTCCCGTCTTTGCAAGTGCATGTACCATCATTGTAGAAGGCAACACTATTGCAATTGTTTTTATTTGATGCTTTTGATAATTTTCCTCCGCATTCGGTTTCATTAAAAACCTGGGTTCCTTTATCATTAACGGCAGTGCAGGTTTCACATTTCTTACAGGATGTTGCAAACATCATTGCAAATAAAACAACTGGAATTAAGAGTGTCTTTTTCATAATTAAGGGATTAGGGTATTTTTATTAAAAGAAAATTAAACAATTGGGTCAAATTTAAAACAATTTTATAAATACTGCCTTTTTATGCTGGATAAAGTAGGAATTTATAGTAAAATATTACTTCTATTTTACTTCCCAATCTTTTTGCAAAATTTAGAAATTACTCAACAGTAACGGACTTAGCAAGATTTCTTGGCTGATCTACATTACATCCTCTCATTACAGCGATATGGTATGCAAGCAATTGAAGAGGAACCACAGAAATAAGTGGAACTAGAATTTCATCGCTTTCAGGAATTTCAATGATAAAATCGGCAAGCTCTTTTACCTCGGTATCTCCTTCGGTAACAACGGCAATGATTTTGCCTTTCCTGGCCTTAACTTCCTGAATATTGCTCAAAACCTTTTCATATGAAGTTCCTTTGGTAGCAATAACTACCACGGGCATTTCTTCATCAATTAGTGCGATAGGTCCGTGCTTCATTTCTGCAGCAGGATACCCTTCGGCATGAATATAAGATATTTCCTTAAGTTTAAGTGCACCTTCCAAGGCAACTGGAAAAGTATAACCTCTACCTAAATATAGGAAATTACGCGAATCTTTAAAAATATCAGCAATGTATTTAATCTGGTTATCCGTTTCAAGCACCTTTGCAACCTTATCAGGAATCGATTGAAGATCTACTAAAAGCCTGTTATAATTGGATTTAGAGATTGTGCCTTTTTTATAGCCTAATGAAAGTGCCATTAAGGTAAGTACAGTAACCTGTGCAGTGAATGCTTTTGTGGAGGCAACTCCAATTTCAGGACCAGCATGAGTATAGGAACCTGCATGTGTAGTGCGGGGAATAGATGATCCTACAACATTACAAATTCCAATGATTGTTGCACCCTTTGATTTGGCCAGTTCAATGGCAGCAAGAGTATCAGCAGTTTCTCCAGATTGAGAAATTGCTATTATCACATCATCTTCATTTATTATTGGATTTCTATACCGAAACTCAGAGGCATATTCTACTTCAACAGGTATTCTTGCCAAATCCTCTATTAAATATTCTGCTACTAAACCTGCATGCCAGGAAGTACCACAAGCAACAATGATAATACGCTTGGCATTTACCATTTTTTTCTCGTAATCTGCAATTCCTCCAAGTGCAACAATGCCTTTTTCCAAATTAAGGCGTCCTCTCATACTATCTAGAATAGAACGTGGTTGCTCATATATTTCCTTAAGCATGAAATGCTCATAGCCTCCTTTTTCAATAGCCTCTAACTTCATTTCGAGCTCTTGAATATAAGGAGTCTTTACTTGATTCTTAATGTTTACTATTCTTAAATCCGCGCCTCTTTGAATTACTGCGATCTCCTCATCTTCAAGATAAACTACATTTTTGGTGTGTTCAATAATTGGAGTTGCATCAGAGGCAAGAAAATATTCATCTGCCCCTATTCCAATAACTAAAGGGCTACCTTTTTTAGCGGCAATCAATTGATTTGGATTATCCTTTGAAAGCAAAACAATGGCATAAGCACCAATAACCTCATTTAAGGCGATTCTCACTGCTTCAAACAAATCCACTTTTTCATTTACCTGGATATCTTCTATTAAATGAATAAGTACCTCTGTATCCGTATCACTTAAAAAATGATGGCCACGTTTTATCATTTCCTTTTTCAGGGAAGAATAGTTTTCAATGATCCCGTTGTGGATCATTACCAGGTTCTTTGATTCTGAATGATGCGGATGCGCATTTACATCATTTGGAGCACCATGAGTTGCCCAACGTGTATGGCCAATTCCAATTGTTCCAGAAGTGTTTTTTCCATTAATGAAATCTTCAAGGTCAGAAACTTTTCCTTTGCATTTATAAACTAACAGTTCACTGTTAATCATTGCCACTCCTGCACTGTCATAACCACGGTACTCCAGGCGTTGTAATCCCTTTATTAAAATAGGATAAGCTTGTTTTCCTCCAATATAAGCTACTATGCCACACATAATCTTTATAGTTTTGTGTAAGTAATTTGCAATCTCATTCTCTTATCTTCCTCTGCTGCTCCTCCATAAAGAACAACACGGTTAGCATTTGCTGCAGAACCTGAGGGAAGCAAAAGCAAATCATAATTTGGCTTGCCTTTTAATGTATACAACAAATGTCTGCCAATATTAAATCTATACTCCTTTGTAGTGGCATTGTAAATTCCACCATAATGGTCACTTCCTTCAAAAAAATCAGGAATTTCCAAAAACCTTCCAAGGCTGTCGATAGCTACAATTCTTAATCTTGCCGGGGGAGGATAATTTAAATTATCATCCTGGGCCTTAATAATAAACTCAGCTTTATTAATAACCAGGTTACCCTCTTCTAAAACAGTTGTAAGATCAGGCAATTTGATTTTTGTTCGTACCCCACCCATTGATTGGACATAAACTAATTTTTGGTTTTCATTAGGATCTGCAAGTGCTGTAGCTACTTCACTACCGGTATAATCTAAATTAAAATTATTGACCCTTACTGAATTCTCATTGATAACAAAATCAAATGTTTTTTGAACAGTATCTTTATAGTAAAGTGTCATTTTTGAATCTGCAGAAAGCAAGTCAAAAGATAAAATTGAACCATTTCCAGGAACTGCATCAACATCAGGCTTAACATAAAAACCTTTGAAGAAATTCAAAAAACTTTCATTATTAACAAAATGTGATGGATCGGCATTTAACAGACTTTGACCAAAATCATTGTTAAGCTTAATGTTAATTTGGGAAGAAAGTGCGGATGGGATAAAATTCTGAATACTTCCAATTTCCATAGCGGAAAATCCAATGGCAGAATTTGAATAGTATGAATTGGTCCTTGCCAGTGCTTGAGTAATTTCGTATACCCTAAATGTTTGTGGGGTAGAACTATTTCCATAAACCGTATGGTATTTCAAAGTTAAAACAATTGAATCCACAACTGAAGCAGAACTAAAAACAACATTACTGGTAAGCAATCTTACCTGAGAATAAAAAGAGGCCTGTGCTTTTCCAAAAACAGGATCATAACTGCTGCCAGCAAGATTGTAAACTGTTTGATCGGTCCTGATAGAATCAGGACCAAGAGTGGAGGATTCCGGGTTTCCAATTGAAAATGCAGCATCTATACGCTCTCCAGGAGGCTGAACTCCCAAGTCTATTAAATCTTCTGGTTTTCGGCAAGAGGCTTGAAACAAAAAAATTGCTGCAAAAAAGATAGCGGGCAAATAAGCCCGCAAATCTTTTGAAAAACAAATGATAAAATTTATCTTATTACTCTTCTGCAAGCGCAGGCTCCATTTCCAAAACTTCATCATAAAATGTTGAGTAAGCATCAATATAAGTTTCAGCTGGGTGAAAAGCCAGCATTGGTTTGTTGGTTTCTTTAATAAATTCCTCAATGTCGGTATTGATTTTTTCAGAACCAATAATAACAGCATCAGCCATTGCAATGGCTGATTTATTAATATTTACAAAGTTAGGGGTTTTTAGCATATGAACATCCTGATCGCTAATTCCCTCAATTTTCAACTTTTTGGCATAATCCATACTCAGGCAGCCATCAAATTCATTGTCATAAACAGAATAAACAATTTTAGAATTGGCAAATATTGGATCCTCTTTGAAAGCTTTTCTAAGGTAAAGTGGTACAAGTGATGTTAACCATCCGTGACAATGCACGATATCAGGAGCCCATCCTAATTTCTTAACGGTTTCCAAAACTCCCCTGCAAAAGAAAATTGCACGCTCGTCATTATCCGGACAAAAAACTTCTTTTTTATCGTGTAACATCGTTTTGCGGTTGAAGTATTCTTCATTGTCAATAAAATAAACCTGCATTCTGGCAGATTGTATTGAAGCAACTTTTATTATTAAGGGATGGTCTGATTCATCGATAATAAGATTCATTCCCGAAAGTCTGATTACTTCATGAAGCTGATTTCTTCTTTCATTGATACAGCCATATTTTGGCATAAAAACCCTGATTTCTTTACCTCTTTCCTGGATTCCTTGTGGTAATTTTCGAGTGAGTAATGAGAGTGGTGTTTCTTCTAAGTAAGGAGTGATTTCTTGTGAGATAAAAAGAACTTTAGGTTTTTTCATTTTTAGAAATTTTATTAAGCAATACAAAAGTACTACTTTTTTTGCTCATATTCAAGTTTTAATATTAGCTTTGCCGATTTTTCAACTTTCTTATCGGAGTTATTGCAATAAAATAAGTTATTTTCCTTTTAAATACTAGCTATTTAGCCAATTTAAAATGAATGTTGTTAACAACATAACCGCCTTAAATCACATTCTTGAAGATTTTCGTTTGAAAAATCTAAAAATTGGTTTTGTACCAACTATGGGAGCTCTTCATCAAGGACATGCCTCATTGATAACAAAAGCGCTTAAGGAAAACGAAGTGGTTGTTTGCAGTATTTTCGTAAACCCCAAACAATTCAATGATAAGGATGATTTAATTAATTATCCAAGAACGCCTGAAGCAGATATTATATTACTTGAGAATTTAGGTTGTCAAATCCTTTTTGCCCCTTCAGTGGAAGAAATGTATCCTTTTGAAATCACAGGGAAAGAAAAGCCGGCTTATGATTTGGGTGGGTTGGATAAAATAATGGAAGGATTTTACCGTCCTGGCCATTTTCAGGGAGTGGCCTTGGTTGTTCACCGTTTATTTGAATTGGTAAGACCTCAAAGGGCATATTTTGGAACTAAAGATTACCAGCAAGTGGCAATAATCCGAAAATTAACTTCTGATTTACAGTTACCAATAGAAATAATTTCTTGCCCCACTTTAAGGGATTCCGATGGCGTAGCTATGAGTTCAAGGAATAAAAATTTAAGTCCGAAAGCCCGTAAAATGGCTGCCCATATTCCAAGAATACTTAATCTTGCAAGGGAGAAGGCCGGTTTACTTAGTGTTAATGAATTAAAGCATTGGGTTGAGAACGAAATTAATAAAACAAATTTCTTAACCCTTGATTATTTCGAGCTTGCAGATGCCCAATCTCTAACACCCTTGCAAAAATTGAATCCCAAAGGCAATAATGTTGGCTGTATTGCCGTATTTGCTCAAAAGGTGAGATTAATTGATAATATTATCTTATAAATTTCTAATTTTGCAACTATTATGCAAGTACAGGTTTTAAAATCAAAAATACATCACGTAAAAGTTGTGCAGGCAGATCTTAATTACATTGGTAGTATTACCATTGATGAGGATTTAATGGATGCTGCCAATATTATTGAAGGCGAAAAAGTACATATTGTAAACCTAAACAATGGCGAGCGTTTGGAAACATATGTTATAAAAGCCCCACGTAATTCAGGAATGGTATGTTTAAACGGTCCTGCCGCAAGAAAGGTAGCTGTTGGGGATATTGTTATTGTAATTTCCTATGCATTAATGGATTTTGAAGAAGCAAAAAAATTCAAACCAACAATTATTTTTCCTGATAGCGAGAAAAACCGGTTAATTAAATAATCATTTTGAAAAACACGGTTTTAAACATCTTAAAATTCACTCTTCCGCTTCTTCTGGGCTTTTTACTCATATGGTATATTTACAAAGACCTCTCCATTGAAGATAAACAACATATTTTAGAATCCTTTAAAAGTGCTGATTACTCCTGGATATTTTTATCTATGTTTCTTGGTATTATCAGCCATTTGAGTCGTGCAATCAGATGGGGGATTTTGCTTAAACCAATGGGTTACACTCCTCGTGTTTTAAATAGTTTTTTTGCCATTATGGTTGGATACCTTGCAAACATGGCTTTTCCCCGACTTGGAGAAGTGTCAAGATGTGCAGTTATGACTAAATATGAAAAAATTCCTTTGGAAAAGGCTTTTGGAACTGTAATGGCGGAAAGAGTCATAGACCTTGTTATTCTTTTATCGCTCACTGTTTTTACAATTACAAGTCAAATAAATCTTTTAGGAGGATTTTTAAAAGACGAAATCCTAATCCCACTTACTACTAAATTTGCAGGAAACCAGACAGACAAAATAATATATCTTGGAATAACGACACTGCTTGTAATGGGTATTATTTATTTTATTAAAAAGCGGATAAATAAAATATATGCCAAATTAAAAAGCTTATTGTCTGGCTTTGGCGAAGGCTTTAAAACAATATTTAAAATTAAAAACAAAGGTCTTTTTATTTTTCATTCCATACTTATTTGGGTATTGTATTTCTTTATGCTGTATGTTTGCTTTTTGACTTTGCCTCAAACAAGTTCAGTAAGTCTTGGAGGAGTACTTTCTTGTTTTATTTTTGGTAGTTTTGGCATAATTGCAGTTCAGGGAGGCATAGGCGCTTATCCTGCAATATTAACTAAAACCCTTTTGCTTTATAGTGTGGCAGCCCCTTTTGGTTTTGCCTTGGGCTGGATAGCATGGACTGCTCAAACCGTAATGATTCTAATTCTTGGTGTTGTTTCGATTATTTTATTACCTGTTTTAAATAAAAATTCATTAAAAAATGAAGAAAGAAGCGATTTTAAGGTCGAAAATATTTCAGCGTGAACAACTCTTAAAACAGATAAACGCCTGGAGATTTCTTAATAGGACAATAGTATTCACCAATGGATGCTTTGATATTCTTCATAAAGGTCACATTGATTATTTAATGAAAGCAGCGGATTTGGGCACTAAGCTTGTAGTTGGAATAAACACTGATGATTCGGTAAAAAGGCTGCAAAAGGGGAAAAACCGTCCTATTCAGGATGAAGAATCAAGAGCTATGATTATGGCCTCCTTGTTTTTTGTTGATGCAGTTGTTCTTTTTGATGAAGACACGCCTTATGAACTAATTAAAACCTTACAACCTGATGTTTTGGTAAAAGGCGGGGATTATACCATTGAAACGCTTGTTGGAAGTGATATTGTTAAAGCCCATGGAGGAGAAACAATAATTCTAGATCTTTTAGAAGGTTTTTCAACTTCATTAATTGAAAAGAAAATTCTGGGATAATTTTTCCATAAACAATAGTTTGTAAATTAAAATTGATGGAAGCTGGAAGGTATACCATATGAAACATCAATAAATAAAGATAATTTTCTTCACCCTTTAAATTCCCGATTACTCTAATCTATCTATTTAAATGAAAGTAAAAACAACCTTTTTTTGTCAGAATTGTGGAGTTTCCTCTCCCAAATGGCAGGGAAAATGTCCTTCATGCAATGAATGGAATACTTATGTGGAGGAAGTTGTAGTTAAAAAAGAACCGGGACAAATAAATGTGCTTGGGAATAAAAGAGTAGCCAAACCTATTCTTGTATCGGATGTTAAAATTTCTAAAGAACATCGTATTCCAGTATATGATAAGGAATTAAGCAGGGTGCTGGGAGGAGGAATTGTTCCAGGATCACTTATATTGTTTGGTGGAGAGCCAGGAATTGGTAAATCAACCCTTATGCTGCAACTCGCACTTAACATGAAAGACCAAAAGGTTCTGTATGTATCGGGTGAGGAAAGTGAGCAACAAATCAGGATGAGGGCGGAAAGAATAGGAATTAAAAATGAGAAATGTTATATACTTACTGAAACTTCCATTCAGCATATTTTTAAACAAATTGAAACTCTTGAACCCGATATAATCATCATTGATTCTATACAAACTATCCATACCGCAGTTATTGAATCTTCTCCCGGAAGTGTATCTCAAATAAGGGAATCGACTTCCGAACTTCTCCGGTTTGCAAAGGAAACCAATACACCTGTTTTTTTAATCGGCCATATAACAAAAGATGGACAACTGGCAGGCCCAAAGGTATTAGAGCATATGGTTGATACTGTTTTGCAATTTGAAGGTGATCGGCATCACATCTACCGTTTATTGCGAACTGTAAAAAATCGCTTTGGCTCCACCAATGAATTAGGAATTTATGAAATGCAAGGTACCGGTCTACAGGAAGTTAATAATCCTTCTGAAATACTTATAACGAATAGGGAAGAACCCGTAAGTGGAGTAACTATTGCCGCAACAATTGAAGGAATGCGACCAATGTTAATTGAAACCCAGGCTCTTGTGAGTTCTGCCGCTTATGGAACACCTCAGCGTTCCTCTACCGGTTTTGACCTTAGAAGGCTAAGTATGCTTCTTGCTGTTTTGGAAAAAAGATGTGGCTTTAGATTAGGAGCAAAGGATGTATTTATAAATATTGCGGGAGGATTAAGGGTTGAAGACCCAGGAATGGATCTAGCACTGGTTTGTGCAGTGCTTTCTTCCAATGAAGATATTCCAATTTCCCCGCGTTATTGTTTTTCAGGCGAAGTAGGCTTATCAGGTGAAATTAGGCCGGTAAACAGGGTTGATCAAAGAATATCAGAGGCTGAAAAACTGGGGCTGGAAAGAATTTTTATTTCAAAATACAATAAAAAAGGGATTGACAAAAAACATCAGATCGAAATTACTTATGTAGGTAAAATCGAAGAAGTTTTTACTCATTTGTTCGGCTAATCTGTATATTCTATTTTTCTAAACCATAAGAGTTAACTATTGGGATGTTTGCGCATGAAATTGTCCAAAGAATAAGCTCCTGAACCATAAATCAGAAAAGCAATATTTGCTAATAAAAGAGCTATAGAAACCAGAACATGTGCATAGTGATAAAAAATTCCCATTTCAGGAACTCCCGCAAAAACAATTGCCAGAATAAGTATTGGAAACGTAAGCAGTAAGGGAATTCTTATTGACAGGCCAAGGGCAACCATTATTCCTCCTACCACATGGGTTAAAACTATATAGTGCAAAATGGCGATACTTAAAAAATTCTGGCTGATTCCTCCAGAAACAATGCTTATATTTTCTGGTGATATTAAAGGCTGTATTCCTTTTACAATTAACATTATTCCCAATGCTACTCTAAAAAGGTCAACCCAGGCAGGATGATGTTTATCACCCCAACCGACTATTTGTTCAAATGTGTTCATGAGTGTAAGTATTTGAATAAAAGAATATCAAAAAACATGCTAAACAAAACCAAGCTGCTATTTTAGGTGTGGGTTATTTGGATTATTAAAGGAACAATAGTGTTAGGGGTGGTTTTACTTATTTCAAATTCGCCATTTTTTATACTGAAAAAATAATTAGTGGAGGAACAAAGAGATTTAAAACAGGATATAATGTTAAGTGTCCGTTGGGGATTTGAATAAAAAAAAACCGGCTAGAGTGATGCATCTAGCCGGGTTTTTTGTAACTATTCAAAGATATTTATTCCTCGTCATGGTGAACTCCACCTTCTCCATGAACGTGCCCATGAGTTATTTCCTCTTCCGTTGCAGTTCTTACTTCAAGAACTTCTCCAACAAAACGAAGGTCTTTTTCGGCAAGGGGATGGTTGAAATCCATTGTAATTTGTTTATCACTGATATCCTGTACCATTCCATTTAATTTGTTTCCTTCGCTGTCCACCATTGGAAGGTAATTTCCAACCCTTACCATTTCATTGTCCATTTCTCCTTCTGAATTTAAAAAAGCCTCAATAGGGATATGGGCTACATTATCCTTTTCACGCATGCCATAACCATGCTCAGCAGCAATTGTAAAGTCGAATTTTTCACCTGGTTTCAGTCCTTTTAAATTGCCTTCAAAAGCTTCAAGTAAACCTCCAGCACCAAATAAGAATACAAAAGGATTATTTTCCTCGGTTTTCTCAATCAATGTTTCAGCATCATCTTCTTTTACTGATAATTCGTAAGAAACAGAAACTACTTTTTTATCTTCTACTACCATAATAGTCTTTTTTGAGTTAATAATAATTGTAAAGATAATGAATCTGATTTATTTAAAAAACTTTTCAAAGTCGACATCTTTTGATTAATTTTATATATACTTAAAACAATAAAAACACCCTTAATAATAAACACCCAAAATGCCAGAATATTCCGGAAACATCTCTTCAAAATTGCCTAAAGTTGGCGCTAGTATCTTTTCAGTAATGTCAAAACTTGCACAGGAACACAATGCAATTAATCTTTCACAAGGTTTTCCAGATTTTGATTGTTCTCCTGAATTGCTTTCCCTGGCAAATAAATATTTTAATAAGGGAATAAACCAATATGCCCCCATGGCCGGCATACTACCCTTGCGAGAGGCAATTGCCAAAAAAACAGAAGATCTTTATGGAACCTTGTATGACCCGGAAACAGAAATTACTGTAACTTCGGGAGCAACACAAGCAATTTATACGGCCATCACCGCTACAATTAAGGAAAATGATGAGGTGATAATTTTTGGGCCGGCTTATGATTGTTATCAGCCTGCAGTTGAGTTAAATGGAGGAAAACCTGTTTATGTTAAATTAAACTCCCTTGATTTCAGTATTAATTGGGAGGCAGTTAAAAAAGTGATCAATAACCGCACAAGGATGATCATTATTAATTCACCACACAACCCAACAGGAAATGTTCTTACTGAAAAGGATATGCTATCCTTAGAAAATATAGTAAAGAATACAAATATTATCATTTTAAGTGATGAAGTTTATGAGCACATTATTTTCGATGGAAAAAAACATTTAAGTGTTTGCAAATACCCTTCCTTAAATGAAAGGAGTTTTATAATATCCTCATTTGGTAAAACCTACCATACCACAGGATGGAAAATTGGTTATTGCCTTGCCCCTGAAAAGCTTATGAGCGAATTCAGAAAAGTACATCAATATATTGTTTTTAGCTGCAATACACCCCTTCAATATGCCTTTACTGATTACCTTGCAAATAAAGAAGCATATACAGGATTGGGGGCTTTTTATCAGCAAAAGAGAGATCATTTCAATTCCTTAATAAAAGATTCCCGCTTTTCATTAATCCCCTCATCGGGCACCTATTTCCAGCTCCTTGATTATAAAAAAATAACCGATAAAAAAGATACTGATTTTGCAATTACATTAATAAAGGAACATGGAGTTGCTTCTGTTCCCGTTTCAGTTTTTTACGGAACCCCGGTTGATAATAAAGTGTTGAGATTTTGTTTTGCCAAAAACAATGAAACATTGGAAAAAGCAGCAAAAATATTATGTACAATATAAACTTTTATGCCAGAAGAACTTAAAATATCGCTTGTTCAAACCGATTTACATTGGGAAAATCCAGAAAAAAATCTGCTCATGCTTTCTGAATTAATAGCAATGGATAAAGCAAATGTAGACTTGATTGTTTTACCTGAAATGTTTAACACTGGCTTTACAATGAAATCAGCTTTATTTGCAGAGGAGATGAATGGAAACACTATGCAATGGATGAGAAATACCGCCAATGAAAAAAATTGTGTTATTACAGGGAGCTTAATCATAAAAGAAAATGAAAATTATTACAATCGCCTTATTTGGATGCAGCCAAATGGGGATTTTCATAGCTATGATAAGAGGCATTTATTTAGAATGGCAGGAGAGAACGATAATTTTACAGCAGGAAGGGAAAGGCTTATAGTTCATTTAAAGGGTTGGAAAATTTGTCCTTTAATCTGTTATGACCTTAGGTTTCCTGTTTGGAGCCGTAATAAAAATGATTACGACCTGCTTATTTACATTGCCAATTGGCCGGAAAAGCGAAGTTATGCATGGAAAAATTTATTAATTGCAAGAGGCATTGAAAACATTGCTTATGTAGCAGCTGTAAACAGGGTAGGTGCTGATGATTCTGAAATGATGTATTCAGGAGATTCTTCCATTTTGGATTTTACTGGTAATTACATTGCCTCCTCCATTCCATACAAGACGGAAGTTATAACAATTGAATTGTCATTTGAAGAATTAGAAGTATTTCGTCAAAATTTCCCTGCACACCTTGATGCAGATGAGTTTGAAATAAAACTTTAATTATTTTATTTCAAATCTTTTTCAGAAGGCCCTTGATTTACCCCCCTTTCCAGCTCTCCTTCAACTATCCACTCCAGATCCATATCCCAGTTTGGCCTTACAGTGATTGCGGAGGTATAATAAACAACCTTTTCTGGTTGCCTTTTATCCATATAATCTCCAGTGTCCCATTTCCCATTATTGTTCTCATCATAGGTTATCTTAAGGTTATAGGCCCCAGGATTAAGGAAGAGGAATTCTACTGTTTCATTATGTTTAACAACCTGTGTTCGTAATGCACTTTGTTTATCTTTACTTAACTCAATAATAAATTGATGTTGCTTTTTAGGAACGGTTAATGTTAGCATAATTGTTCCGTATGATTCAGCCGTACTGAATTTAAACTCATTGATAATGGTATCATTACTCAAATTGAAAATATCAATGAAAGTCCCCGAAGGGATAAACAGTTTATAGAGGGAATCCTCCTGCCAGGAATGCATTATTTGGAATTCTCTTGAAATAGTATCAAGAACACGTGTTTTAAATGTTAGGGTATCATCCCCTCTTGACAATATTACTTTTGAAAAATCATAACTAGCGATAGGATGAGAAAAATTAATGGTTAAGTTATTATTTAAATCAAGGGGAACACCTCTTCCTGCATTAAATGTTGCATCCAACAATAAGGGTTTTGATTGGGAAGCCCGGCCTTTTTTTATCCCTTTGCTATTCGTTTCCTTTTTGCCAATTGCAATTTCAAAAGTATCCTGTATGGTTTTATAATCATTTACAATAAGCGCAAGCGAATCCATGCCTTCAATATCTGTTAACCAATATGAAATAGTATCTCTGTTTAGCGATGTTTGTTCCAAAAACCAGGCTTTTTTGAAACTATGGTTTAGGGGTGTAATTGAGACTCTATCTACTGGCAAATTAAATTCAAAAGTAAACTTGCCATATTGTTCGGCATAGGCTTTCTTAATAAATTGCTTTTTAGATTTTTCTTCGAATAAATTCATATTAACTATTCTATTTGCAGTGTCTAAAATTAGAAGGCTGTCAGAAAAAGAAATTAACTCTCCGGGTTGATCGTATAAAAGATTGTTGTTTAAATCCTTTAATGCAAATTGCACATAACGCCCTGCTTTAATGTTATTAAGGGCATATGTGCCATCCTCTTTTGTTCTGCTAATATAAAGGGGTTGTTCTTTATATGGGATCGAATCTCTGTAATAAACAGTGGTATCCTTATAATAAATTGAATCCTCAATATAAGCATATAACATCACTGCTACATCTTTTTCAGGTTTTGCATCGCTTGCGTTTTTAACAATTCCCGAAACTGAAAGTGAGTCCAAAAAATATCCTGTTGAGAATACAAATAAATTTGAATCAAGTGGATTTCCTTCATTCAAATCCACAATGGATTTTCCGAAATTAAAAGAATAGGTAGTACTATCAAGCAAATCTTCATTGAACTGTAAAATCAATGATTTCCCCTTGAGTTTAACACTGGGTTTTTTACTAAGGGGGGGAGAAATTATTAATTGGCTATTTAAATCTTTAAGCTGCACATATTCATCAAAGGTGAGGGTGAGGGAATTTCCTTTAAATCCGGTGGAGAAATTCTCTGGCGTGCTCTTACTAATTTTAGGGGATGCTGTATCTTTATCTCCTCCTGTGGGCGATACCACTTGTGCACAGGCAATCAACAGGAGCATAATAAATACAATAAAACTTTGACCTGCAGCAGGCTTGATATTTTTCCTGAAATTCATTCCGCATTAAAACGTATAAAGCATAGTGTTGTTGTTTGCTTTTCGCTGTATGTTTTTCTCTATTATTTTCACTATTTCTAAAAGATATCTTTCATCTGTTTTGTCAAAAGTGGCAATAAATTCACTATCAATATCCATTACCATAACCACTTTGCCTTGTGAATCAAATAATGGCAGAACAATTTCAGATTTAGAAGCAGCATTACAAGCTATATGACCAGGAAACTTATCTACGTCTTCTACAATTATTGTTTTCTCATCTTCCCAGGACTTTCCACATACGCCCTTTCCCTTTTTAATTCTTGTACAAGCAACAGGCCCCTGAAAAGGCCCAAGCACCAATTCATGGGCTTTTACAATATAAAATCCAACCCAGAAAAAGTTCATTCCATATTTAATCCCAGCTGCAAGGTTAGCCAAATTAGCAATAAGGTCATTTTCTCCTTCCACTAATGACTTAAGCTGTGGAATCAACAATTCATACTTTTCTTTTTTATTTGAATTACCAGGAATGGATATGTTTTCTGCCATGGCTGTTTTTTTGGCAAAGATGGTGAAATTTTTAAAGTGGCAGCATGGTATGTTTATTCGACTTCAAAAATAATTGCTTTTTTGAATAAATTAAACAACCAAGGAACCAGGAAAAGAAGCAAACCAGGTGCCTGTATAACTTATGGCTTTTCCGACAATTCCTTCACTTTTTCCAAAGCTTTTGGAAAAGTTTCGTTAAAATAATCTTGAAAATCTGCGAATGCATCTAACTCAACTATTAACTTGGTAAATTCTCCTTCATTTTGAAGCAAGTAATTTTCCAATGAACCTGTCCATGTACTTGTTTTTTCATCAATTGGCTGCTCTTTGCTGTTTTTTACTTCTCCTATGTGTTTGAAGGCCATAAATTCATTAGGCCTGTTGGTAACTATTTCGCTATACATTCCATCCCCTTTAGGGGTAAGGAATAAAACTTTACTGCCTTCTTTCCAATCAGTTTGGACATATGAGCCCTGGCTAAAAACACTTGTCCATACTCTATATGATTTATCGTCCCACAAAACACTCCAAATTTTTTCTTTGCTAGCTTTAATATTAATTGAAAACTTAAGTTTTTTCATATGTATATATTTGTTTTTTAACTGTCGTCCCGATTTATCAGTACACCATGTATATTCATTCTGTTTTTTGTATAGTAAGTGCATGGCTATTTATAGTCTTTTATAAAAATAACGAATCAATTTGATCCAATTATTTACACTACTACTAAGTAAAACAGCTTTTTGATTCTAGTTTTGAATATAAATTATTTTGCCGGTGTTCCCACGTTTGTTTTAAAAAAAACACTTAAAGGAATTCTTAAAAATCTATAGGCGGCAAGTTTTTCCTTGATTTCAGGAGAGGATTCGAACTCAATTAAATTATTTAATTCCATTTGTTCCAATTAAAAATGCTTGAATTCAATTCGGTTTTTTATTAAGGAGGAGATGCAGGTTAAACAAAGGTTTTTAAAAAACCATTTTATTTTTCCCTTTGGCGAGAGCAATGAGACAAGGAATATTTAATTTTTACGAGGCATATGAAACACTTATAATATTCTAACTCCAATAATACAAATATCATCTACCTGCTCTAGGTTTCCTTTCCATTTTTCTATTTTTTCATTCAATATATTGCATTGTAAAGGCATTGATTCATTATTTATTTTAAGCAATAATTCTTTAAGTTGCGTGTATTTAAATTTCTTTCCTTTCGGTCCACCAAATTGATCAACATACCCATCGGTAAAAATATAAATACAATCTCCTTTAAAAATTGGGACTTCGTTGTTTTTAAATGGCCTTAAATTATCACCAGTAAATGAACCTATAGGTTGCTTATCGCCTTTTATTTCAATAATATTTCCATTTCTAACAATTAATAAAGGATTATTAGCACCAGCAAACTCAAGTTTATGTTCCTTACAATTTATATTTACAAGGGCTATATCCATACCATCTTTTACACTGCTTTCTTCATATGATTGCCTTAGTGTTTCATGTACTGAATGGTTTAAATAGTTAAGAATGTCAGAAGGCTTTATGAAGTGGTTTTCTTTTACCGCTCTAGTCAAACCATTATGCCCAACAATGCTCATTAGGGCGCCAGGTACTCCATGCCCTGTGCAATCCACCGCTGCCAGAAGAAAGGATTCCATTCCAATCCCTTTGTGGTTATTCAATGGGGAAATCCAATAAAAATCACCTGAAACAATGTCTTTTGGTTTATATAAAACAAAATGTTCGGGCAGTATTTTTTTTAAAAGATTAGATGGCGGAAGAATTGCTTCCTGGATTCTTTTAGCATATTTGATGCTGTCCATAATATCTTTGTTCTTGCCTTCAATTGTGGCTTTTTGAGTAATGATTTCCTTGTTTTGAATAGCCAAAAGGTTATTTGCTTTTCTTTTGTTGCGGTAACTTCTAAAACTCACTCCTGCAAGGGCAAACATAAGTCCAAAACCTGCAATTAATGCATTTCTTTGAAGGGTTTGTTTTTGAAACTCGAGTTGATGCAAGGCCTCTTTTTTCTCCTGTTTGAGTTTGGCTTCCTGCTCTCGTTTGGAGTATTCGTATTTCATTTCTGATCGCACAATACTTTTTGTGTTTTCTTCATTAAATATACTGTCACGATACGATATGTATCGCTTATAATGGTCAAAAGCCTTTGCTACATCTCCCATTAAATCATACGAGTTACTTATTAGCATTTCACTTTCCTTGGCAATTAAAGGAATACCCATTTCAAGGGCAAATTGCTTACTTTTATTAAAGTAAAGAAGGGCTTCATTGTATTTTTTCAAATCAAGATAAACTCCTCCAATATTTACCAAAGACATTGCAACACCTTGCTTGTCATCATTTAATTCTCTCATTTCAAGCGCTTGAAACTGGTATCTCAATGCTGTTTCCAAACTATCCATATTCCAATAAATATTCCCAATATTATTTAACGTATTTGCTGCTTCTTTTTTAGATCCCAATTTTTCCTGAATTGCTAATGCCATATTATAATATTCAAGAGCTTTGGGCTCCTCATCGTTTTCAGCAAAAACAACACCTATGTTATTGTAAGAATTAGAAACCCCTACTTTATCCTTTACATCCTCATATATTTTTAACGATTTATAATAATATTCCAAGGCTGTTTTCATGTCTTTTTTATTCCAGTAAACAGATCCAATATTACTTAAGGTTTTGGCAATTATATGCTGATTATTTAATTCTTCACTGATTTTTAATGAATGAAAAAAAAATTCCAGAGCTTCAGGATATTTACCCTGAATCATGTTTATAATTCCCAGATTGTTTAATGCACCAGCAATTCCTGATTTAAAATTAGAAGCACGAGCTATTTTTTGAGCATACTGTGCACATTTTTCAGCTTTAGAATAACTGCCCATTCTCCACATTTCATCTGTAAGTTTATTTAATATAATTACTCTTACAGAATCTTCACTGGAAATTTTATAGGCAACTTTTAAAGAATCTAAACCAGAAGCCTGACAAAACTGATTGTTAGCAAACAAAGCAGTTAATAATAATAAAAGGGAAAATAGTTTTTTCACAGTTTATTTATATGGGATAGATTCATTACTTTTTACCTTTTTAATCGTAAATTTTTTCTTTATATTAAAATGCGTTTATTCTTAAAAATGCTTGCAAGTTTACACATTTTTAATCATGAATTCTTTTGTAGAAGATATAAAAACTCCTTTGGTTTTATTAGTCTCATCAGGTTACCTGTTTCTTAATTGTTTTTTAAGATAAAAAACGTGAATTTGATTCATTGGAGCAAAAGAATAAATTTATTCATTAATATTTGTATTTTCTTCCTGTATATTAACTGATTTTTTTCTTTTCAATATCCTTTCTCCCTGTTTTAATTCTCCTTACCAATGGATAAACCATATTTCATAATCATACTGTAATTATAATTATTTGATTCAAAAAACAATCTTTAATTATTATCAAAAAATGGATAAAATTAAAAAGCATGGAAATTGTTCCATGCTTTTTAATACGATTATTTCATGTATACTTACGATTCTTTCCCATCGCAAGATATAACACAACTTATACCTGAAAATAAAAATTCATTTGCATGTCTGAAATTCTAAAGCAAAAGTAACACAAAAGCAAACTTTAAATTTTTGGAATGCTATTCTAATGCCGTAAACTATATTATTTTGTGTAATTTCGCGTTCCATTTTTATTTGTTTCATGAAGAATATCAGGAATTTCTGTATTATCGCTCATATTGACCACGGGAAAAGCACGCTAGCTGACCGCCTATTAGAATACACCAAAACTATTTCATCAAGGGATATGCAGGCGCAGGTGCTTGATGATATGGATCTTGAAAAGGAGAGAGGAATTACAATTAAGAGTCATGCAATTCAAATGGAATATGTTCACAAGGGTGAAAAGTACATTTTGAATCTTATTGATACTCCCGGCCACGTTGATTTTTCCTATGAGGTTTCTCGTTCTATTGCGGCTTGCGAAGGAGCATTGCTAATTGTAGATGCCGCTCAGGGTATTCAAGCCCAAACAATTTCAAATCTTTATCTTGCTTTAGAAAACGATCTTGAAATAATCCCTGTACTTAATAAAATTGATCTTCCCAGTGCTAATCCCGAGGAAGTAAAGGACCAAATCATTGATCTTATAGGTTGCAGTCGAGATTCTATTCTTTCCGCCAGTGGTAAAACCGGAGAAGGAGTAATGGATATCATTGCTGCTATTATTGAAAGAGTTCCTTGCCCAGTAGGTGATCCTGAAGCTCCTTTACAAGCACTTATTTTTGACTCTGTATTTAATTCCTTTCGCGGAATAATTGCCTATTATAAAGTAAAAAATGGTGTAATAAAAAAAGGTGAAAAAGTTAAATTTGTAAATACCGGACAAGTGTATTTTGCAGAGGAAGTAGGTGTTTTAAAATTAAAGCCTGAATCCAGACAAGAAGTTAGAACCGGTGATGTTGGTTATATAATTTCGGGTATTAAGGAGGCGGGCGATGTAAAAGTTGGAGATACCATAACTTCCATTGACAGACCTTGTAAGGAAGCAATCAATGGTTTTGAAGATGTTAAACCAATGGTTTTTGCAGGTATATATCCTGTAGACACTGATGATTATGAAGAACTTAGATACTCAATGGATAAGTTAAGGTTGAATGATGCCTCACTTACTTATGAACCTGAATCCTCTGCTGCGCTTGGTTTTGGTTTTCGTTGTGGCTTTCTTGGAATGCTTCATATGGAAATAATCCAGGAAAGACTTGAGCGGGAATTTAACATGACCGTTATAACTACTGTTCCTAACGTATCTTATATAGCTTATACAACAAAGGGAGAAGAACTAATAGTTAACAATCCTTCTGATTTACCCGATCCGGGGAAATTAGATTATGTAAAAGAACCCTATATCCATGCAAGCATTATTACAAAATCTGATTATGTTGGGCCTATTATGTCCTTGTGTATTGATAAAAGAGGCATTGTAAAAAATCAGGTTTATTTAACCACTGATAGGGTAGAACTTACCTTTGATATGCCTCTTGCTGAAATTGTTTTTGATTTTTATGATCGTCTAAAAAGTATCTCCAGAGGTTATGCCTCTTTTGATTATTCTCCTTTGGAATACAGGCAGTCGAGTCTTGTAAAACTTGACATTTTACTTAATGGGGAACAAGTGGATGCCCTTTCTGCACTTATTCACAAGAGTAAAGCTTTTGATTTTGGAAAAAAAATCTGTGAAAAATTAAAAGAACTTATACCCCGTCAACAGTTTGAAATAATTATTCAAGCCGGGATTGGGGCAAAAATAATTGCCAGAGAAACTGTAAAAGCCATGCGTAAGGATGTTACTGCTAAATGTTACGGTGGTGATATTTCCAGGAAAAGAAAACTTCTTGAAAAGCAAAAAGCAGGTAAAAAGCGTATGAGACTAGTGGGAAGTGTTGAAATTCCCCAATCTGCATTTATGGCTGTTTTAAAATTAGATTGAAAAAAGAATTTATAGTGAAAACGGCTTCTCCTTTTTCACTAATTCCATGTTTTGCCTAATTCATTCTTTTGACAACGAAAATTAAGAAAGATAAAAAAAAACAAGTATAAAAAATCCCATATTCATAAAGGAATTTTTTATACTTGTTTTTTTCGCGGTATTTTAACCTTCTATTGCAACCTTTATCTTATCCCCTGCTTTAATGTTTTTAGCATTGGAGATATTGTTTATTCTAAGAATATCTTCAACAGAAACTCCATTGTATTTGCTTGCTATCTCCCATAAAGTATCTCCAGGTTGAACAACATAATAAATATATTTTATGGAACCAGTTCCCGAATCCGCTTTCTCACTTGTTTTAACAGGTGATTTAACTGGGGTTTTGCTTGTAGTTGCCGCGGGTGTAGGTTTCGCTCCATAAATAATGAGTTTTTGCCCGGCTCTTAATGAATTGCTTTTTAAATTATTCCAGTCCCTGATATTTGCAACATTGCATTTGTATTTATTTGCAATTGTTGATAAATTCTCACCACTTCTTACAGTATGCGTTTTCCTTGTTTCCTGAGGAATAATAAGATCGGGCATTATATCCTGGTTTTCAATTAGAGGAATATATAATGCATCTTCATTCATAATAAAGGAGGAAATCATTGGTTTTGAAAGGCAAAGTGTACTAAATTCCCCTTCAATACATGGAATGATATTCTTTTTATAGGTGGGATTAAGAAATTGAATTTCTTCCACTGGAATATCAAGCAACCTTGAAATTTGTTCAAAGCTTAAAGGTCTTTTTATTTTTACTGTATCCACTTGCTGGTGATGGATAACTGAACCTGAGGGATAAAGGTTATGTTCCTGGGTATAATGCATAACATAATTAACAGCAATAAATGCAGGAACATAACTTCTTGTTTCAAGTGGGAGAAAAGGCCTTAAATCCCAATAATTTTTTTTGCCCCCTGAGCGTCTTATTGCTTTATTCACTGTCCCAGGGCCTGAATTGTATGCAGCCAAAACCAATTGCCAATCACCATACATTTTATACAGATAAGCAAAATATTGGCATGCTGCTTCAGTTGCTTTTAATGGATCACTTCTTTCATCAACATAAGAATTAACTTGAAGATTGAACATTTTTCCGGTCCCGTACATAAATTGCCATAAACCCATTGCTCCTGCTCTTGATTTTGCATTGGCATTAAGTGCTGATTCAATAACTGCAACATACTTTAATTCTAGTGGAAGATTATACTTATTCAACTTTTCTTCAAACATTGGAAAATAAAGTTCGGTTAAAGTAAGCATCTTTGCTACTTGTTGTCTTTTCCTTTTGCTGTAAAGATCAATATAGGCCTTAACAGCATCATTGTAATCAAGCTGAAAAGGGGATATGGAATTTAATTTCGCAATGCGTGCTGCATAAATTTCTGCTGAGTAAAAAGGAACAGAATCTTCTGAAAAATTGAATTTATTTACAGCTTTCTTTTTATTTTCTTTTTGAACATAATTAAATATCCTTAAGTGATCCAAGCTATCCAGCCTGGCTGCGAAAGGGTCATCGGGTGCAAGTTTGTATGCCGAATCACTCGGGAGTGATTGCACCTGCGCATTGGATAAAACAGAGACCAAAAACAGCATTAAAAAAACAGAGAGGCAGCTTAGTAAATTTTTCATATTTCGGGTTTTGTTTCTTTCCTATTTTCAGAATACTCTTATTGAAAAATCAACAACAGCAATACTTACAAGAGCACTTACAATATACGGATTTTTTATTATTTGGTTTTCTTTTTTTTGAAAAAGGTTACTTTTCCAAGAAATTTTGCATGAGGTTTTTTGAAAAGGAAAGTAATTTTTCCTCTTGAAAACTATCTCCCATAAGTTGGATTCCAAAAGGCAAACCAGATGTATGTTGGCCAAGAGGCAATGAAATTGCAGGAAGTCCCGCCAAATTCGCCTGAACTGTAAAAACATCCTCTAGGTACATGGTTATTGGATCTTTTGATTTTTTACCAAATTCAAAGGCGGTTCCAGGCGTGGAAGGCATTAAAATAAAATCATATTGTGCTAAAATTTCCTTTGTTTTGTTCTTTATAATCATTCTTGCTTTCTGGGCTTTTGAATAATATGCATCATAATATCCTGCACTTAATACAAAAGTACCAAGCATGATCCTTCTTTTAACCTCTTTTCCAAAACCTTCTGATCTGGTTTTTTTATAGTTTGATTCTAAATCAGTTGCATTGGGACTACGATACCCATAGTGAACTCCGTCAAATCGAGACAAATTGGATGATGCTTCGGCAGTAGTAAGTATATAATAAACAGGAACAAGATAATCCAGATAGGGAAAATTTACTGCTTCAACTTGATGTCCTTGTGCCTTTAATTGTTCAATCAAATGAATCATCCTGTCCTTGATTTCTGGATCAAGGCCTGAACTTTCAATACATTCAGCTAAATAGGCTATTTTAAACTTTTCTCCGGCAGGGGTTATTCCGCAAAAATCAGGAACGGGATGGCTTGAAAGGGTTGAATCATATTCATCCTGACCTGCAATTATTTTCAAAATCAAAGCTGCATCGTCAACATTTTTTGTAAGTGGGCCTATCTGATCAAATGATGAAGCATATGCAATTAAACCATATCTCGATACCCGCCCATAAGTTGGTTTAAGTCCTACCACACCACAAAAAGAAGCTGGTTGCCTGATAGAACCTCCAGTATCTGAGCCAAGGGCTACAAGACACAAATCAGCTGCTACGGCTGCCGCTGAACCACCTGATGAACCGCCGGGCACTGTATTAATGTTCAAGGGATTTTTAACCGGGCCGAATGCAGAATTTTCGTTTGAACTACCCATTGCAAATTCATCGCAATTCAGCCTTCCGATAATTATCACATCTTCCTTTAAAAGCCGTTCTATAACAGTTGCATTATAAAGTGATTCAAATCCTTCTAAAATCTTTGAACCTGCTGACACTTTATGTCCCTTATAACAAATATTGTCTTTTATACCCAAAACCATACCGGCAAGCTTTCCTGCTTTACCCAGTGCTATTTTTTCATCAACTAGAGTTGCTTGAGCCAGCGCGCTTTCCTGAAAAACTTCAAGAAAAGCATTTAGATGGGTGTTATTTTGAATACGATTCAAATAACCTTTAGTAATATTTACACAGGTGGTTTTTCCCTGCTTTATTTCCTGCTGTATTTGGGAGAGCGAGTGATAAGTTTCCAGAACTTTAACTTTTTAAAAATTACTTGTCTTTTTCTTCAGGTTTTTTGTCATCATCACCTTTTTGACCCTCTTTAAATTCTCTTAGTCCTTTCCCCATACCACGCATTAATTCAGGGATTTTTTTTCCACCAAAAAGTAAAACAACTACAACCAGAATAACAATTAGTTCTGGGCCGCCAAGAGCAAATAAAAGAATATTGGAAATCATATATATAATTTTTGTAAAGTTACAATAAATTAATTGTTTTTAAATAGCCAAAGCTCAGGATTAAGCGCAATTGAACCTTTATAAATTTCAAGATGCACCTCTGATTTTGAATTAGAATCATCGGTAAAAACCTTACCAATGTTTTGTTTGGTAATAATCTTATCTCCTTTGTTCACGAATACTTCTTTAAGGTTTGAATATACGCTCAAATATTCTCCATGTCTTACAATTACAAACTTTGTTCCGGTAGGTAAGGTTGCTATACCGGTAACCTCTCCATCAAACACCGCCCTTACGGACGATCCTGTAGCAGTTGTTATATCCACTCCGTTATTTCGGATCATAATTCCTTTTAAAACAGGGTGAGCATGTTCTCCGAATTTACTTGTTATAATTCCCTCAATAACTGGCCATGGTAATTTTGCTTTATTATTGGCAAAAGTAGCAGATAGTTCCAAAGCTTCGGGGGTTAAAACCAAACCCTTGGGCGTTACTTTACCAGCTTTTGCAGCTGTTTCTTTAGCCTTGCGAATTTCTTCTTCAATAATACGTTGAATTGCCAATTGAAGCTGATTTTGTTCCTTTTCCTTTTCCTTTAAAGCCTGTAATAATTCCTTTTCTTTCTCCTGAAGTTTAGAAAGCGTGCCTTCCTGCTCCTTTTTTTCATCAGCAAGCATTCTTTTTTCTTGTTCCTCCGATCCTAACAATTGCTGCTTTGAATTTTTTATGGCTTCAAGGTCTGCAATCTTCTTATCCAAAAGCGTTTGGGTTTTAACAATCATTTCGGCCTGTTTTTTCCTGTATTCAGAATATTGTTGCAGGTATTTGAGTCTTTTATAGGCTTGATTAAAATCCTTGGAAGAAAAAATAAACATTAACCTATCGTAGGAGTTTTTATTTTTGTTGGCATAGTAAATCATGTTAGCATACTCTTGTTTGAGTGCTTTAATATCAGATTCTAATGCTTCAATTATCCCTTTATTTTCATTAATTTGTTTCTGCAACAAACGCATTTCAGCATTAATGGTTTGAATAAGTTCTTCCCGAATACTGATTTTTTTGTTCAGGGTAACAAGTTGGTTAAGGGATATTTTTTTATTTTGTTTTGTTTCATTTAAAAGCCCCTCGGTAACTTGAATCTCTTTTTGTAAGGATTTTTTCTTGTTTTCAAGATCGTTTTTTTTCTGGCCAAAAGAAAATTCGGCATCGAAAAACAACAAAAAAAGGACAAATAAAACAGGCTTAATGCATGAGCTCATACTTCTCAGGTATTGTAAAGGGCAGGCTTTGTGGAATGTCGTTTGCCACTTTGGAATACTGAATGCTGATTTTTGCGGGTTTTTCACCTGTTAATTGAAAGAATATATTAAATGGAAATAGCTGCGATTCAACGGGTGTAAAGTTACTATAAAAAACCTCAAGATTATTATTTGTCTTAAAATCATATATACCAAATTTTGAAATTTTAAATGAGCGTGGTTCTAACCAGATACTTTGAACCATTAAATCCAATGAATCATTCTTCTGAAGACTCTTTCTAAGCTTTCTTTTTCGCATGGTGCTTAAAAGATAATGATCCTTATCAATAAAAGATTTGAACTCCTCTTCTTTATAGGAAGAAAATGCATTTCCGGTTAAAATTGATTGTAACATGTCAAAATCAACATCAACACCAAAAGTATTGCTAATATAATTGAAATCCCCCTCAAAATAAGTGGAATTAATCCTGTTCATAAATTTAACTGAGTCTTTGGTGATTTTTACTCTTGCCACTTCAATACCAAGAGCCGGAGAAATGGAAACCCACATAACACTGTCGTTTTTGGCTCTGTAATGGGCATTAAAAGATGTCTTTTTCCCTCCTTCCTCTATTACTACAGAAAATTTGGAGGTAATCCAATTGTAGCTGAATTCGTTGCTTCTCATTTTTTCAAAAAGAAAATCGGTACTTCTGTCAAACAAAGGCCCACGGTGAGTTTTTTCCTTTGTTTTGCACGAATTAAATGTCGCAAGTAAAATTAATACTAGAATTAACAGACTTGAGAATCGGTTTTTATTTGAGTTTTTCAACTATTCTTTTCTCTTTTATTTTTTTATCAAGTTGTTCAGAATTACCACCTGCTTTTTTTGCTTTTTCCCAGAACTGAACAGCTTCTTGCTTTTCATTTAATTTAAATAGTGTATCACCATAATGCTCAAGAATCACACTACTTTGAGCGCCTCCATTTTCCAAAGCCTTTTCCAACCATATTTTAGCCTCAGGATAATTTCCCTGAACATACAGTATCCACCCATAAGTATCCAGAAAAGAGGCATTATTAGGCTTTAATTCATTTGACCTTTTTGACATTTCTGCTGCCCTGTCCAGTTTTTCTTCCCTTAATGATAAATAATAGCTGTAATTATTCAAAACATAATAATTATTCGGCTCTATTGCCAGGGCTAATTCATAGGACCCATCTGATTCAGGATGCTTTTTTTGCATATTGTAAACATCCCCTAAACTAGAATACAATTGAGCTTTAAGTGGTTTATTATCTATCACCAAAATCACTCCGGTTTCAAGCATTTCTACGGCTTTTGTATAGTTTTTTAATTGAATGTTTGCAATTCCATTAAAAAGGTAAAGTGAGGGCTGTGTTGGAAACAATTCAATTGCCTGTTCACTTTCTTTTTCCATTGCTTCAAAATCATTCAACTCCGAATCTAAAAGAAGAAGCTGGTTCCAAATTACAAACTTATCCTTATCATACAAAATTGCTTTTCTGAATTGCTCTCTTGCCTCAACATACTTTTTTTCCCTAAGTAAAAAATCACCATAAATGGCAAAGGATTTAGCTTCTTTGGGGTGAGTTTTAATTAAATTTATTGCAAGTTCAAATGCTTCATCTTTTAAATCATTTTTACTTTCTGTTATTACATAGTATGACAACAATATCTTAACTTTTGTATCAATATCTAACTCAACATTTAAAAAGGCTTTCTCAAGATGTACAAAGGCTTTTTCATTTTCATCTTTTCTATTGTAGAAATCTGCCAGGGAAAGGTGCACATAAGGGTTGTTAGGATCAAACTCAAGGATCAGATTAAATGTTTCCAATGCCTTTTCATCCATTCCCTTTGATTGATAAAGATCTGCAAGCATGCCATAATACCTTGGTTCATTAGGAAAAGCAACAATTAATTTTTTTGTTTCCTCCACGGCTTTCTCATGATTCCCTTTGGAAATATAGATTCTTTGTTTTTGAATGGAAATCTCCTCACTTATTCCTGTTAATGCTTCCACACGATCATAAACTTTCATTGCCTCTGATGTTTTGCCTGAAAGCAAAAAAGCATTTGCCAATTCTAAATTATAATCGATATTTCCTGGCCACATTTTCACCATTTTTTCATAAATACTCACGGCTTTATTATGTTGTCCGTTCTTTTGCAACAAATTTGCGTATTGAAGACTGAACCACTGAATGGAAGGATCTATTTCTGCAGCTTGCTTTGCAAATTCCAATGCAAACTCATTTTTGCCCATAAGGGTATAAATGCCTGCTAATTCATAAAAAGGTGTAGCCTTGGTATTATCAATCTTAATGCACTGTGCATACAAGTTTGCAGCAAGGTCATAGTTTCCAAGAATTTTCTCTTTATTGGCAGTATGAAAGCTGTATTGATATTTAAGATTGTCTCTTTCTGTTAATTCCCCCTTCTTTAAATTATTTTTTGGGGGCTTCTCCTCACTGTTTTTTTCCACAAGGGATTTATTGCTTTTACAAGAAATAAATCCTGTAAAAGAAAACAATATTAAAAAGAGAAATATTAACCTCATTTATTCTAGTTGAATAATAGTTTATTTGGAAATTACCGTATAATCTCCAATACTTAAATCATCACTTGTACCCCTATACTCAATGAAATTACCAAGCATTGAGTTTTTAATATTGGCGTTGCTTATTAATGTATTGGTTTGAATAATGCTGTTTTTAACAATGCTGTTTTCTACTCTTACATTGTCTCCCAGGGAAACATGTGGTCCAATTATAGAATTCATCAATTGCACATTTTCTCCAATAAAACAAGGTTCAATAATCAACGAATTATTTTTTTGAGCACTTTCAGCTGTCATTTTGCTGCCTTTATTAAACTCAAGTACCCGTTGATTAGTATAAACAGTTGCATTTTTGTTTCCACAATCCAACCATTCATCCACTTTTCCAGGAACAAATTTAACCCCTTTGTTTTTCATATTCTCAAGGGCATTAGTAAGTTGGAATTCTCCCTTATCCTTTATATCATTATCTAACAAGTACTGCAATTCGCTTTTAAGATTGGAACCATCCTTAAAATAATAAATTCCAATGATAGCAAGATCGGAGACAAAAGTTTCTGGCTTTTCCACAAAATCAGTAATGTTGTTATCACTGTCTAATTTAATTACTCCAAAGGCTCTTGGATCCTCTATTTTTTGAACCCATATAATACCCTCTTGTGAGTCATCAAGTTTGAAGTCTGCTTTAAATAAGGTGTCTGCAAATGCAACTACTACTTTACCATTTAATGCATCAGATGCACATAAAATGGCATGGGCAGTTCCCAAAGCTTCTTTTTGATAAAAAATGGATCCTTTGGCTCCAAGGCTTTCAGCTATTTTAATTAGTCTATCCTCTGTCTCTTTTCCAAAGTCTCCAATAATAAAAGCGATTTCGGTAACTTTTTCATTGCATACTTTAGCAATATCTTCCACTAACCTTTGAACAATAGGTTTTCCTGCAATGGGTATTAATGGTTTAGGGACTGTTAATGTATGAGGACGCATTCTTTTCCCCATTCCAGCCATCGGCACTATAATTTTCATAATTTAAATGTTTTTGGTTTTATATAAAAATACTGAAAATACGAATCATTTAAAAGGAAATTATTATTTTATCCCTGTATGGCCGAAGCCCCCAGCCCCTCTTTCTGTATCAAGCAATGAATCAGCTAACTCCCATTCAATTCTTGAATGAAGAGCAACTACCATTTGAGCAACTCTTTCGCCATTTTCAACTTTAAATTCTTCATTTGAAAGATTTACCAATATTACTTTTATCTCTCCTCTATAATCCGCATCAATTGTGCCTGGTGTATTTAAAACTGTAATCCCATTTTTAAAAGCAAGACCGCTTCGAGGGCGTATCTGTGCTTCGTAACCAATTGGAAGTTCAATAAATAAACCGGTTGGAATAAGTTTTCTTTCAAGAGATTTCAGCACTATTGGTTCCTCCAAATTTGCCCTCAAATCCATTCCTGCTGAAGCCAAAGTACTGTATTGAGGCAGTTCGTGTGATGACTTGTTTATTACTCTTACTTTCATTTTATTTTGCTTTTTAATTCTATTATTTATAAAACTGTTGCTCAAGCCTTAATTAACAGTATAACCTTATGGATTTATTTAGGCAGCTAAATTACTACTTTTTTAACTTTTTCAATCAGAAATGCAGTGATAAGAAATGCTATTAGCAATATGGTATTAAAAAAAGTTCGGGCAAATTGTTCATCCGGTGCAAATTGTATACTTACCAGATAAATAATAACAGCTAAAAAAATGTAAACTCCTGCGTTTTTTAATTTGTAAACAACAGGAAAATGTTTTTGTCCAATAATATAAGATAAAACCATCATTACACTATAACAAATCAAGGTAGTCCATGCTGCTCCCAAATAACCCATTTTAGGAATGAGTAAAAAATTGAAAAAAACCGTTATTGCCGCACCAATAATTGTTAAATAAGCCCCGAACATTGTTTTTCCTGAGAGCTTATACCATATTGATAAATTAAAAAAGATTCCCATAAACAGGTTTGCCAGTAATAATATAGGAACAATTTTTATTCCCTCTCTGTATTTTTCCCCAACAAACAATTGCACATAATCAATATAAAGCACAACACATAAAAAAATAAGGGAGCCGGCAAGAATGAAATAATTCATTACCTGGGCATATATCTCAGTCCTGTTTTTTTCTTTGTATTGAGCAAAGAAAAATGGTTCTGCTGCAAAACGGAAAGATTGGATGAATAAAGTCATTAAAATAGCTATTTTATAACAGGCCCCATAAATCCCTAATTGATATAAAGAAACATCAGAGGGAAGTAAATATTTAATCATTATCCTATCGGCCGTTTCATTTGTCATGCCTGCCAGGCCTGCCAGTAAAAGCGGCAGTGAGTACTTCATCATACGCTTCCACAAGTTTAGATCAAAGGAGTAAAACCTGGGAATTAAATAGGGAATAAGCAACAAAACAGTAATAATACTTGCCAATAAATTTGAAATAAAAATATAGCCAATGCTAATTTGAGGGCTATAAACAAGGCTAATTATTTCAAATAGAATTCCTTCGCCTTTTTCATAAACCAAAGGGCAAAAAACAAGGAAAAACAAAATAAAGAGTATATTAGAGAGGATACTTGTAAACTTAACAAGAGCAAATTTCAGAGGCTTATTTTGTTCCCTGAGTTTGGCAAAGGGAATTGCTGTAATACCATCAAAGGCAATGATAAAAACAAACCAAATAATGTACTCCTGATTTTGGGAGTATCCTAAACCCTGTGCAATAAATGGAGAAAGGGCCAGAAATAAAAGAATAAAAACAGTGCTGGATGATAAAATGGAAATAAGAATGGTACTATAAACAGACTCCTTATTGTTTTCGGTTTGAGTGAAACGAAAAAGAGCAGTTTCCATTCCATAAGTAAGAATTATGATTAGGAATGAAACATAAGCATAAAGTTCGGTAACAACCCCAAACTCTTCAGGAATAAAGATTCTAGTGTAAAGTGGGACTAACAAGTAATTTAATAATCTGCCAAGAATACTTGGAATCCCATAAATTGCAGTTTGCCCGGCAAGCTTTCTAATCAGGTTCAAAGTTACAAGTTACAAAGGAGACAATTGAATTTGAATTGTTTCACAACAGAATAAATTATGTAAATATATTATTGCCTTTAATAAAATCATTTCCCAGGGAAAATAGCATTTCTTTTTTCAAGGAAAGCAGTTGTACCTTCATGAAAATCATCGGTTCCAAAGCATTTTCCAAATTCATCGATTTCCACTTCATATCCATTGAGGGAATAATTGTAACCGGCATTAATGGCTCTTATTGCTCCAGCAATTGCAACCGGGGACTTACTGATTATTTTTCCAGCAATTTCCTCACATTTTGCAATTAATTCATTTTGTTCTACCACATGATTTACCAAATTGTACCTAAATGCATCCTGGGCCGTCATCATTTCTGCTGTCATAATCATTTCAAATGCTTTTCCCTTTCCAACAAGTTGAGGCAGCCTTTGGGTTCCACCATATCCGGGTATTACTCCCAAAGAGACTTCAGGGAGCCCCATTTTAGCATTACTTGAAGCAACTCGCAAATGACATGACATCGCCAGTTCCAAGCCTCCCCCAAGGGCAAAGCCATTTACAGCTGCAATTACCGGCTTTGGCAAATTTTCTATTACATCAAAAAGGGTATGCTGGCCAGCGGCACTAAGTGTTCTTCCCTGTTCAATTTCAAAATCAGCAAATTCTGCAATGTCTGCTCCTGCTACAAAAGCCTTAGTTCCAGCACCTGTAAGGATAATAACTTTTACCTCATCATTAATGGCTGCATTTTTAAAAGCAACACTTAATTCAGCAATAGTTTTTTTATTCAGTGCATTAAGTTTATCCTCACGGTTAATTGTGAGTGTAAGGATACCATTGGCATTAACGGAAAGTATATTTTCAAAAATCATTGTGGTATATTATATTCATTAAAAAGTTTGATTGAAAAATAGTGTAAAATAGTCTTTGATAACTGTTTTTTTTATTGCTTAAACCAAAGCAATATCAAATTGTACCAGGTCAATAAAATCTTGTATACGTTCATCTACTTCAGCGGGAGATAAATTGACAATTCTTTGAGTTCCGAATTTTTCAACACAAAAAGAGGCCATGGCTGAACCAAAAATAATAGCCCTTTTCATGTTTTCAAAAGAAATGTCTTTGGTTTCAGCAAGGTATCCGATAAAACCTCCTGCAAAAGTATCACCAGCGCCTGTGGGATCAAAAACCTCTTCAAGAGGAAGGGCTGGTGCAAAGAAAACCTGTTCTTTATGAAAGAGCAAAGCTCCATGTTCTCCCTTTTTAATAATCAAATATTTTGGCCCAAGTGCCATAATCTTTTGAGCAGCCTTTACCAATGAATATTCCTTTGACATTTGTCGTGCTTCTTCATCATTAATTGCCAGCACATCAACCATTTTTATTGTTTCCATTAATTCATCCCAGCTGCTGTCCATCCAAAAGTTCATAGTATCCATTACTATTAATTTAGGACGCTTTTTTAATTGTTTAATAACATTCATTTGAACCACTGGCATAAGATTACCAAGCATTAAAAAATCACAGTCCTGGTATTTTTCAGGAACAATAGGATTAAAACCGGCAAGAACGTTTAACTGTGTATCAAGAGTGTCACGGGTATTCATATCTATGTGATACTTGCCTTTCCAAAAAAAAGTTTTTTCTCCTGCTTTAATTTGAAGTCCATCCAAATTTATATTTCTGCTTTTAAGAGTTTCAATATGCTCCTGAGGAAAATCATCCCCTACAACAGAAATAAGATTAATTTTTTTTGTGAAATAAGATGCCGAAAGGCTTGCATATGTAGCTGCTCCTCCTAAAATTTTTTCTGTTTTATCAAAAGGTGTTTCAATAGCATCAAATGCAACTGTACCAATAATTAATAGGCTCATTAATAGAATTTTTAAAAATTAATAATTTTGACAAATATATCGGATATTTATCTGATTGGAGTTGTTTTTATCCCTTTTTAATAAACAATTCCTTGCTCAAAGCACATTCATTTTAATTAAATGATCCACAATAAAGGAAAAGCTCAAGTGCATGTTAAAAATAACATGCTCATTTATAATTGTTTGCAATCATATTAAATATTTATGCTAAAATAATTGCATATTTATATGATTACTTCTATTTTTGCATTCCTTTTTAGGAAAAGATTCCTTCTTAGCTCAGCTGGTTAGAGCATCTGACTGTTAATCAGAGGGTCCTTGGTTCGAGCCCAAGAGAGGGAGCATCCCTTGAGTTTATAGGGGTTTGAAAGGGGTTTAATGAAAATTAAGCCCCTTTTTTTTATGCTGTAATTTCTGGAGTTAATGCCTCATTCAGCTTCATTTGGATTCAAATGCGTTTCCCCTATTCTTTCCCCTGTGGATGTATTTAGAAAAATGCTATGTTTGTGCTGATATATACAAGTTGTGTGATGTTTTATGAAACCAATATTCTCTAGGAACGAGGACATTGACAAAATTGCATTTTTGAATTGGCGAATCTCTCCACATTCTGAAATACTTAATATACTTAATCTAGCTGATGGTTTCCTTTTGGCTGCTATTGAACTCGCTACACAATGTTTAGAAAATAATGAAGGCAAAAGAGCAGATATAATAATATTTCCAATATTAACAAATGCAAATCACGGGATAGAACTTTATCTTAAGGCTTTAACTTGGATGCTTAACAAGCTATTAAACACTGAGTATAAGATAGAAGGAAGTCATAATATCAAACAGATTTACCAAACTGTTAAATGTAAAATAAAAGCATATAATGGACAGCTAACTTTAAAAGACTTTGAAGAAGAAACCAAAAGTTTATCAGAATATATTACTGAATTAACTGAAAAAATCAAATCCACAGAAAAAAAAGATAGAATGGATTTTTCCCGGTATCCTTTTAGTAACAAATATGAAAATCATTTTTATGTGGACGAAATCGGTAATGTTGAGATAGATTTAGAAAATTTTATTCTTCGTTTTAACATAATCAGAGAAAAGCTTGAATACATAACTGAACATTTTTATTATGATGAGCTAAATCAAGAATAAAAAAACATCGTACAATCGAGTAGCCCGCCCCGTCTGAACATCAGACAGGGTGAGGCTCTCACCACCTCTTTTTATCAATCCATTTAATCAGCTCATTCCGCTTAAAATACAGCTTTTTTCCATCCTTATGCCACGGCAAACCTTCTTCCCTGCGCCTGTCTAATGTGGATTTGCTGATTTTTAATAAATCCATTGTCTCTTTCAATGTTAGGAATTCTTTTGTTTCAGGATAAAGCTTTTCAGACAATTTGGTTTCTTTAACAGGCTCTTCTGTTTCCGGAAACTCTTGCTGAATTTTAGAATAAGATGATATAAATTCAATTTCTGCTTCAATCCATTTCACAGGGTCGTAAATTGTTTGTTCTTCTGCAATTGTCTCTCTTTCCAAATCATACTGTTCAGGAAAACTTTCTGCAAGTTCTTTTGGTATAGTTCTTTGATATTGCTTTAAAATTTTTAAACAATATAGCAACATGCCCATTTTGTTTGAAATTGAATCTATTCCTGCAAGAAGATTGTCTAAAAATTCAACAACCTCTCTGTTCCTGTGCAGTGATAATAAATAATTTTGCAAGAATGATAATTTCGCTTTATGTAATTGTAGAGAATTCCATTTTGATAAAAAGTAACTGTCTGTCATTATTTAGTAAAATTTTTAGTTATATATTTTTGAAAGTTTATTCATTGATTCATATAATCCCTTTGTTAGAGACTTGGCGTATATTTGAGTAGTGCCAATATCTGAATGCCCTAATAAATCCTTTAAATAAAGTATATGGGTATCTGCTTCAATATGATTGCATGCAAATGAATTACGGGCAGAGTGAAAAGTTAATTTCTTTTTAATTCCGGTATATATCATTAATTCTTTCAGGTTTCGGTTCACAACCTGATTTGAAATTGCTTTAAACACGTTAATTTGCCCTGAGATTGCCTCTTTTTTAAGGTGCATCAGGATTGTTTTTGCCAACGGGATAATTGGTATGGTAATCTCCTTTCCCGTCTTCTCCATCACAATTTCAAGCCTGTCCGGGTTTTCTTTGATATTACTCCATTTAAGATTGACGATGTCAGAGAATCGCAATCCTGTATAACAGGCGAAAAGAAAAGTTTCTCTTGTCGTTTGAACTCTTAGTAAATCCTCTGGAAGGCTGGCTGTTTTCAATTTTTTGATCTCCTCCACCGATAAGAATGCCCTGTTTGCATCTGCCAACTTTATTTTAAAATGATCATATGGGTTTTTATCCAGTAGATCCTTCCGAATTGCAATTTTTATAATTGTTTTTAAACATTTATGTCTTCCAAAAGTACCGCCTGTTTTATTTTTTCTTACAAGGCGCAAATACTTGTCCAATCGTTCTATCATCTCCACATCTATATCCCCAAAGTTGAGGTCGGGATTGAATTCTTTTAGTATTTGTAGGGTATATTTATAGGACATAATAGTTGATTCTTTTTTTACCCCAATCCACAGTTGAATCTGATCTTCAAAAAACTGGTAAAAAGTCATAGCTCCTTCCCGTTTGAAGAAGTTTTTAACTACTGTTTTTGTTACTGGTTTTCCCATTGTATCCATACGTAATACATACTGGTCAAATGCCGCAATCTTCTTCCCCAGATAGGAGTTTAAAAGTTGAAAATTCGCTCCTGAAACAGCCTTTACTGAGCCTTTATCCCAGTTCACTTTCTGAATCTCCTTTCCTGTTGGAAGTTTTATTAAATGTTTATTCAGCCTTACTAAAAAATAGAGAGGGTGCTTGCCATTTTGCTTTACGGGTTTATCGTCCCTGATGATTAACTTGATGCTGTAATTTGTTGCCATTTTGTTTTTATTTTTGTTTCAAGCGAAAAGTTCTAAATTTATTTTTGTTTTATAAAGGGAAATTATATTACTTACAGAGGCTGTGGAGAATAAAATATGTATAACACTTTCATGATTTTTTGAGTGCGATTATAGATATAGCAGTATGTGATTGTTTGACTTACTTTAATCGCCTCATATGATCCCTTTGGTTTACTTTATTCCCTGAGTTCCCCCAATTCCCTGAGCTCCCTTAATTCCTGTTGGACTCTTATGCCGGTTTGTTTTTGGAATAATGCCCGTGCTTTAGTCTATACATAATTCCAGATTTAACAAATTTGGACAGATAACTTTCCGCTGTCTTGTACTTAATTTTAAAGTTTGTCGCTATTTTAAAGGCTTCTGAGGCAGAAAATTCTATAGGGAGATTATAAAAGAATTTTGCTTGTTCGTTATTGTTAAATTTTATCTGTTTATCATTAAATCTGGAGTATATTTCCATTGTGTGGATTCTTAAATATTCAACTATTTTGATTGATTTTTCAAAATCAGAATCATTACAGAGTATCTCAGTTCTATTTTCACCCCACTCATCCATTAACCTTAAAGTTGTTAATATCATCGCTATTCTGAATGCCATAAGCCCTAATCTGCGAATACTGGCAATTAAATCTTCTCCAACAATTTCTTTAAACTCATTTTGCCACTTACCAAATAATTTATTAAATTGGGCTTGCTGCTCACCAGTTAATTTAAAAGTAAGTCCCACTTCCAGTTCATTTAGTTTATTATAGTGAAACAATAATTTCTCACTTAAACTTTTCATGTACTCCGCCAGATCTACATTTCCATTATCGGCAAAAACATCCTGCCATTCTGTATCCGTGCTAAAGGCGTAAAAGGCAAATCTGCTAAATAATCCATTTTCAGCAGAGGGGATTAAAGACGATACTTGATTGGGCGTTCCACTTAAAACAACAGCAACATTAGGATTGAGTACATCAATGTATTCATCATCTGCCACTCTTAATAAAGAGACGGACTCATGGTGAAAAACCTTTCTTAAGAAATCGCTGTAATTTCCCCACTCATTATTCATTGTAAGACTTAAAGTGTCTGCCTCTGTTTCATAAATAATACCCCAGCCATCATTTTTATTTATTGTTTTAAGTACTGCCGAAGCACTACAATTTGCCGGAATGAATAAGCGTTTGCCATCCTCCAGTAATTTCTGATGTATAGCATGACCGAGGTATTTGGGATATTTTAGCACACCCTTTCCAGCAGAAGCGGGAGCAACTACAAATAAAAACAGAGGCATGCCTACTTTGTCTTTATTATAAGTGCCATTAATATTTGGCATTAAAATACTTAATGTTGTTAATGACCCCAATAAAGCTATATCCCGTTCTTTTTGTTTGGTAAAAAGATTGCATACCTGCTCCAACAAGTTGGGTAAATTATTATAAACCTCCTCGGGAAATGTAGAAACATTAAAACTCTTAGGTGTGTTTAAAGGGGTAATGTCGGGGATGAAGGGTTTGAGGGGAATTGGGGCATCAGTATTATTTTGAATTTCTGATGCCCTTGTTAAATCATACCCTGCTTCCTTAGCATAATACAATAGCGTTTTAAAAGTTATTTTGTTCTGATAATTATTCAGGCAGTAATTCCATTTTGCGATAGAAGCGTTTTCATCATGTTTAGACCCGTCCAGACGGCAAAGCTGTAAATAAAGGTCTTTCCCCTTGTTGTTAGGGATGGCTGAAACAATAGCTAATGTCACCTTATACCACCGCTCATGATTATAGGTGATGGATATATTTCTACCAGTTAAAAATTTGGCTATATCTTCAGTAATTTTACTTGCAGAGACAGTATCCTTCCAATGCTTTTCGGCAATGCCATCCTGATTTATTTCACTTACTTCCACACAAAACCTTTTTGCATCCCAGTTTATAAATATATTTGGATCGTATGACATAAAACACAACCGCTGAACATCTGAACCGCTTTTATCGATCTGTAATTTAAACTTTTGCTTGTAATATCCCTCTAAGGATTGAAACGCTATTTTATGGTCTTCCATTGAAGAGTCAACCATTACTAGGACTTTTAGTCCAGTTCCTGATGGAGATTTCCATACTGCTAAAGTATAAGGATCTTTGCTTATAAGTGTTTTGTTCTCTAGTAACCGATCAGAGATTTTATCTATATCTAATACAAGCAAATTGTTATATTCTAGGATATTCTCCTGCCTACGTCCTCCATTATAGGTAGCGCTAAAGGTAACTCCGGGGAGATTTGCTTTTAGTTCCCCGGCCTTCTTGACCTCACTCTCTGCAAAATATTGTTTTATATGACCGATAATCTTTTTAAATTTTCCGTTTTTTATGCGAAAAAGAATAACAATTAATGAAGCAACCTTTGGCTGCCCTTGCTTAATATTTTCAAAAAAAGAAACGGTTATTTTTTTTCGGTTGATTTTCTTTGCCTTGCATTTTATTTCTGTTTTCATAGTTTTAAAGTTTTAGATTATTTTTTTACCCACCCACCCTTTATTTATAATTTTAGGGTGTGTATTTAAGAAGTTGCTTTTTCGTAACTCCGTGCCTTTGAATGCTGTTTTTGCCCCTCTATTAATAAGGGGTTCATAGAAGATACTCTCATTGACATTTTGTGTTTTCATAAGATAAGATTTATAGGCAGGCTTCATTGGTGTGCCCATATATCTTACATAACTTCCGAGTGGAAAAAGTTTTTGGCTGTTTTGACCAAAAAAGAAAGAAAACCTCTTGAAACGCTTGCCTACAAAGGCAGAAAAAAGTTATTAACAATTTTTCTATCAGCAGATCAGCAATTAAACGTGGATTAGTAAAAATTTTAACGCAATTACTTGAATGTCAATGAAATTATGGAGATAATTGTCCAGTGTAATTTTAAAATTATGGACAAAAGAAAAATTATCATTCAGCTCATCCAGCAGGACTTGAAGCACAATCAGCTTTTAAGCGGACTTGAAAAATTGCACCTGACCACGGAAGCACATCCTTTGGAAATAATGGATGTAGTAGCCGAAATGATGGGAATTCCAACGGGTAGTGCAAGTGAAGAATGGATGAAAATTTACATCAGCTTTTTGGAAGAAGCAGGGCAATATGCAATTACTTCAAGAGGGGAGCGATTATTGCCACTTGCGGAAAAGTGCTATAATCTGTTACTGGCTTGTGCAGAGATTGAAAGAAGGGTGGAATCAATGGGAGAGGGTAAATAAACTTTTTTTCGAAGTTTGTGAGTTACAGTATAGCGTACCTTTCTTTTACCAAAGCATCTGACTTGGTTATAAATAATTCCGTGTCATCATATTCTATTTTTGATAAAATTACAAAGCTCATTTCTCTGACATTTAATATACTTATTGAAAACAATAGTTTTTCGAGCGAAAATTGATTGGATTCAAATTCATAAGCCGCAACAGTCCCAATTTCCTTTTCTACCAGAGTTAAGTGATTTTCATTTAAATCAGAAAAATCTAATTGGAAGGATTGTGTTTGATACAATGGAAACAGAACATTTTCATTAAAAAAGTCCTTAAAAAGAATTGTTCTCTTCTTTCTATTGTTTACCCGAATTTCAATAATACTTTGGTAACTGTCTGTTAAGCCAGAAATTTGAGTGAGATTACCCAGATCACGCCACTCATTATATTCAGGGATTTGCAGAACCTCAAAAAATGATGTATCAAAAAAAGCTTCTTCTAAAGAACATCTTGCCATTTTCGCTGCTTCTCGAAAATTTTTCCAACAAGTTTCATCAAACTGTCCAATAACTATAAAGCAACCGATACAAAAAAAATTGATTTTTATTTTATCCAATGGAGTTATGTAGAAACGAAGTGATTTTTTGTCCGGTGTATTTACTTGCTTTTTGTGATTAATATAATTCCGTATTCTTTGGAAACTACAATCATTGCCTTTGCCTCATCGAGGTTCTCCTGAATTGTTGGTTCCTTGTAATATCCTAGCCAAATTTCTTCAAAGTCACTTTCGGAAACTGCAATTTTGCTGTGCTTTGGAGCCATAAGAATAAAATCAGCACCTATTTTTCCGGATTTTAGGGACTTCAGTAATTTGCTCATTTTAGTTATGGTTTTATTTCGCTGGTTCTGCCATTCCTTTTGGTGGCGGTTGTAAGGCTCTTGCAATAAACAGCTCTAATGTTATCTTCTAGATGGTTCATACTCAAGTTTATCAAATTTTTCTAAAATTTCGGTGGTACCATCAGAATTTTCCATGTCTGTTCTCCAAAGCCCAATCCCTTCTACATAATATTCAATTATTTTAGAATTTAATCCTATTATTTCCTTTACTACCTTAATTGCAATTCTTTGATCATCACCAACAGTTACAGTAGTCCAACTTGAAGTGCACCTCATCTCATCCCCTTTAATATCCGTATATAGCCATACTGAGATTGCATTGGCAGATGGCATTTTAAACGTGGTTCTAGGAACATTGTACCATCGTCTCTTATTGGTTTCAATCTCATTGGTTGAAACTGATTCCACCATATTAGCCTCATTCTCAGAAAATTTAACGGTCATTGTTAAAATTGACATTGGCTCGTTTTTATACATTTGAGCATCCATTATGTTATGCTGATCAGCTTTTTCATCATAATAAATTATTCTTGAGAAATTAGTTCTGCCACCAGTTTTACTAGGTTTGTAAAAAATTGCTTTATTGTAGTGAGGATTTGGTAATACAAAATCTTTAATTGATTGTCCACTTGATGACATTGTACTTGCCATAAGCATTAACATTAGCGCAAAAAACATTTGAGTGATTGTTTTCATTTAGTGTGTTTTTAAAAAATTTAAGCTAATCTCCAAAATAAAATTGTACGCTTTGAAAAAAGTTTTATGAAAAATCTATTTTGCAAAATCAACAAAAAAGCCTGTTATTAAAGCGTTACAAGTTATTATCTGAGTTATTTTCCAAAACCAGAATTGTAATTCCTTAAAAGCAAAAAAAATCATTCATAATCCGGTCTTTTCCCCTTCTGTTTCCCCCTTTTGAAAATCATTAAGGCAAAAATTCCACCGCCTTCAACCCGACTGATAAAATGGTTCGACCCTAAACAGGGGTGGGACTTTTTGAAATGACTTTTAAATCATTAGAATTGACTGATAATTCCATAAGTTCAATTAAATCTGTTGCAGAACCTGTTGTATAATCAAATTTATTTGATCCAAATGATTTAAGGATCTCCTGAATATTTATTGTTTCTACATTGTGGCTTTTGATGAAAGTTAGCTCCTGTGGGTTTTTTACATTTCCATAAACAAACAGAAATTTCCAGTCCTCAGAACCTGTCAAACGGTGTCTGATTTGTTTTTTCTTTTCACTAAGAAACTTCTTCTGAATCCAATCCTGAACAGCGAGTTCAAGTTGTTCATTTGTTCTCTTTGTAGCGTTACCTGAACCTTTGATAGAAAACTCCTCTTGTCTTTCTTTGGTTAAACCGGATATATAGTTTACAGGCCTTATGCTTACCTGAACCTCAACATGGATTTTTTCCCATTCTCCATTCCCTTTATTTTTTATTGCTAAGAGATCAATTTCATCAATACCCATCTTTAATCCACGGATAGTAAAATACCCCTTTCTGGTCAGCCATTCTTCCACTACCTGTTCAGCTAATAGTGCCATTTTTTTGGTTCTGAATTTATAATTTGATATTAATTTTGGTAACAACAAAATCTCTTTGGTAATAGCAAATATAAACATAAAAAACCTATCGGTGGCATTAAAAACACCGAAATTTTGAATCAAAAGTCCCAATATTGAATTATGTTGGAACAGGAGGATTTTTTAACAGCTTTGGGGCAGAATATTAACCGGATACGGAAGGAAAAGGGCTTGTCTTTTCAGGAGCTGGCATTGGAAGCTGATATTGAAAAATCAAATTTGGTAAAACTAACATCACATGGTACAAATATTACTGTTTTAACGCTTAATAAAATTGCCTGTGCTCTGGGGGTGGAACCTGCCGAATTGTTGAGATTTAAAACAAACTAAAATAAGATGAAATATATTGATCTTGATTTTTCTTTCATTATTTCAATTGTTTCTGTTTTTTCTTTTGTTTAATTTTTGGCTGTTCTTCTTCAAAGTCATAAGTCAGTGTCAAGTCAATAAAACGATCTGATTTGATTAGTTTATCAAATTGTTTTTTAAGTGATTTATATTCTTCGTCCTCATTTATTAAAGTATTTCGTAGAATTTGATAATGCCTTAAAAATTCTCTGATGGCAGGATTTGTCGTCCTTTCATTAATGTCTGTAAAGTTGCTTGTCTCAATGATTGCTTTAGCTTCTTCCCACTCGTTACTCTTTCTGATAGCTTGATACTCTTTTTTCCAGATGTCAGTATAACCAAGTTGTCTTTCAAAGACACTTCTGTAAACAATATATGTCTCAGGCATATAAAGAATTTCAAAAAATTCTTCAATATTGTTGCCGAATGCTTTATGAAAGAATGATGTTTTATCATTTCTTGTTGCAGGGGCAACAATGCCTTTTGTTACATTCAAAACAGATTGAATGGCTCGAATAAATTTTTTATTCCAGAATTTACCTGTGTAATCTCGATTTTTTGCTTCTTCACCAAAAAGCGGGATGTACTTCATAGGAAATGAAAAGATAGCAATATTATATTCTTTGCAGAGCTGAATATTTATTTCTAAACGATTATATAAGTCTTCTGGTTTGTCCTTAAAGTTATAAAGAATGTAATTTGAAAGTTCACGAATACCATACTTTGCTGCTAATTTTACTGCATTTTCATATTGTTTCCTCATGCCAATATAATCAAATGCTATCCTTAATGGTCTGATTGGAATTTCACTCATCAACTTCATTAACTCGTCTGTTACATACCTTGCGTCAGTTCCTTGGTTAAAATCTACATAACGTAACTTAGGTGATTTATTCCTGTATTTTTCATTTAGGTTTTTAAGCTCTTTGTATGCATTTAATAGATTTTCTTTTGATGTAGTTTCAAGTTTCAGAAGCTGATAGTTATCAAGTACATTATAAGCAAATTGTTTGTTTTCTCCTTTTAATTTATTGATTAAATCTTGAAACAGTCTATATGTTCTCCTGATGTATGCCTTTTGATTTGGATGATTTATTAAATTTTTAATTGATATATCTAATTGATTAGGTTCTATAAATGTTGCTCCTTTTACAAAACCCATTTCTTTTATTTCTTGTATTATTTCAGGAAAGTTTGGCGAAGCCAAAACATTGTTGTCCATCAACAAAAGATTTTGCTGTTCACCATAAAGTTCTTTGATTTCAAAAAACTTATCATAGGTTTCAATTTTTGGTTTGTATGTTGGTTCTAAAATTGGGACAGAGCAAAAGGCACATTTTCTTGTGCAACCTTTTGTCATGAAGGTAAAGTATGCACTTTGTGTTGGATACTGATATTCTATTTCATCAAGAATGGAGTAATCAAGTGCTAAATTATCAATAATAGTTTTGTCGCCTTTGTCAAGAATACCTGGTTTGTCTAATAATCCTTGATGTGGTTTTATCCCGGTTTCTGCCTCTAATTCATCGTGTAGCAATGAAGCTAAAACACCACCAACAAATATTTGTTTTGGGTCTTTAACTAACTTTTTCACGAAGTGTATCGTTTCAACAGTTATCTTCCAATAAAATGTAAAAAGTGTTGTTACATAAATTTTATCCCAATATGGCTCATTTTCATATTCCTTCTTTCTGAATTTAATTGAAAATTCCTCTAATGCCTTTGATATTAGATGCCCGTATTTCAAGTTTTCGATTTCAAAAACATCTAAGTTTTGCCTTTTGCCTGTCTTAATAAACTGTTTTATAAAAAAAGCCTTTTGTATCCATTTGATTGAATTGTCAATTAAATTTAATTTCTTTAAACATTCATCGAATAGCTGCTCAACAACTAGATCTTTCAAATCACCTTTAAAGAACTTTACGTCATCGCCTAAACTACGATGATACGTAGCTATTTTCATCAACCCAATTGGAGGATATTTGTTTTTATAGTTTGGTTCTACTAATAATATTTTTCGTTTTGCCGTGCTCATTCTAATTATATTTATCAACTATTCTTTTTTTGATTTGCTCGGAAAGATAAAAGTCTAGTTCTTCCTCTAAAATTTCAAATATTCCCAAAACTACTGCTTTTTGCTCTTCGTTTAATTTATCGAAAACTGGAGGCGTATATTTACTAACCTCTAGTTCACTATCAGACAGACCCTTTAAAGAAATTGTCTTATCTGCCAATATATTGTCCACTAGATTTCCTACATTGCTTGACAATGAGCCTTTCCGGATTATTCTATCAATTTCATTTTTTGCTTTAAGTGCTTTAACCTTCAATTCCGTCAACCTGCTAAGATGAAATGATTCTGTAGCTTCATTCTCGAATGCACCTCTGTTTTCTACAAAATTCTCATAAACTTTGTTATATTTTTCAATTGTATCTAATCCATTATGAAGCTTTGATGCTGCTTGAGCCAATCTATTTTCCAAATTTTCTAATTTAAAAATCTCTGCTGCCTTTTCCTGAAATTGTAGACAAGTAGAATTCTCTACAAAATAATCTCGTCTGGCATTTGGTCTAAAACCATCACTTACAGTATGTATTTCTCCAATGAATCTTAAATTAGTCCTTTCTTGGCCAAAAAATCTATTACAGGTCATTTCGTTGCCAATTGCAATATTTTTTGTACGTAATCGAATACCCTTTTCGTAATCGAGATCAGATAACTTTACATTAGATAACGCTCTATATCCGTACCAACATACTGCCAATAAATTTTGATCATCATCTAGAATATCAACAAAATCAACGCCAATCAGTTTAGACTCTTCTTCATTTCTTCCTAAAAATGTATTTTTATATCTTTTAAATAAAGTTTCCCCATTTATTTCAACATTATATTCGTCTAGAACTGCATTTTTATTTTTTAAATATGATTTTATTTCTTCGATAAAAGAAAAGTTGGCGGCAAATGGAACTGGAGCCACCATAGATAAATACTCAGTTACTTTATTGGTATCTAACACAGTGTTAAAAGCATTATTAAGTGTAACGCGGAAATAATGTTTATCTACTTCTTCCTCAGTTTTCTCAATTTTTGTAATAATACTTATCGCTGCAGCTGCATCACTATTGTCATTTCGGTTCTCTATAATCTTTTTTAAAAGCTTTGCATCAAGGGTCATTTTGCTTTTCACTGATTCACCAAAATAACTTGTTTCAAAAATTAGCTTATCACAATAACCTAAACCTCCTAAACGACCTATCCCCCTAAATCCTTTTTGCCTTACACTATCTTTTTGAGAGTTGGCAACGTCTCCTAAGAAACGTAATACTTCCTTTTCTGAAACTCCTGTCGCATTATCATTTACTATAATGAGTTTACTGACGGAGTCTATAGTAATGTCAATTTTGCCTTCGCTTTTTTCTTTTAATATTCCTAACTCAACTGCCACATCAATTTGGTCTGCTGCATTTTGGATATATTCACGGAAAATAAATCTTGCATCGTCATACATACCCGATGTTAAGGTTTCCAAAACCGTTTTACCTATCGTTGGGTTAAATTGTTTTTCCATCATTTACTATATTTCTTTTTTACACTATTTGGAATATTATTTCCCTCGTCTGACAAATCATGTCCGTGATATATAAGTTCACTTGTTTTGATAAAACGAACAAAGACATTGTTTTCCATATCAAAATTATAGTAATGCCCTTCGTGAAAAAATGCTTTATCTAAAAGTTCTTGAGCTTTTGAAGTATTTCCTTCTCGTTCATTATAACAACTCAAAAACGAAATTTCTCCTCCTGATTTATACATATCGTGTTTGGGATTGTGTTGAAACTTTATTTGATATTTTTCAAAAAAGTTTATTACCTCTTTGTCTGAGTTATAGTAAAGAGTATCTATTTCTGACTTTTCATTTAGTTTATTTTCTATTGACAAATTGGTTTGGGTATTATAAAAATGCTTATAAGCTATAAACTTATGTTCAAGTGCATGGTTAAACAAATGAACAACGAGATGGTTACTTTCTTCTTTAATTTTTTGATTAAAATGATTCTTAATAATATCGGGAATAGTTGTCAAATCATTTTCTTTTGATTCTTCATATATACTCCATTTATTGTCAATCAAAAATCGTAATGTTTGTGCACTATAATAGGAAAACCCCATATCATCTATATCAGCAAATGGAAATTCTGTTGCTATTGTTTCAAAAAGTTCATTACGTAATAATATGGGCAGTTTTAGTTTTTTTATTTGCTCGAAAACAGTAGGCACAATAATTAATAATTCAAAAAAATAATTTTTGTTACTATTGTAATCTTCTTTGCTCCAAATAAATGTAGATATATCTATTACTGCAGTAAAACTCATACTCATTTTTTATTTAATCTTTTTTTCATTTGTGCTCTTAAAATTGCCTTTAATTCACCATCTTGATTTTCAATAAAATCTTCTGGATAAGGAAGTTCAACAATGCCAAAATCATCAATTGTGATATTATTAAACAACACGTCATTTTTTCCTACTTCAACAAATGTCAATAAAACTTTATCATCCAATTGGTTGCTTGTGTCTTCTGCAATTCGTCTTCTCAACCTCGTTATTAAGTGGTCGCTGTGTGTTTCTATTACTACTTTTTTGCCTTGTTCTACCAATGAGATTAAAAAATCTGTTAGATTGCTTTGAACTTTTGGGTGTAAGTGTATTTCGGGTTGTTCCAAAATTAACGTTTCATTTTCTTCAATTCGTAAACCTTCAACTATGATTGGTAAAACTTGGCTAATACCAAAACCAACGTGTTTAATTGTGGATTCTATTCCGGATAAACTTTTAACATAGATGATGTAAGAGTCAGCTTCTTTCTTCGAATAAATATCAGCACACAATTTAAATCTTTCACAAAGCCAATATTTCACTGCATTTAAAAAACTATCTTCAACTTTAACAAAACATACGCTTTCACTTATATCTTCAATTTTAAAAAAAGTTATTGTTTGTTTGGACAACTCGTAGAATGCTTCAGCCACATTGCCTCCGTCAATTCCAACAGAATTACTTTTACCATACAAAGAATACTCATCTTTTGGAGCCAGGCGAAGTGGCCCAACATAGTTTAGATTAGCAAAAAAATCCTTGATAACTGTTTTAATTCCATCAAATTTTAAAACCGCTTTACTGGTACTTTCTACATCTTTTTTATTACCCTTTAAATCAATAATTTCTGTTTTGAATTCCAATTCAACATCAGATGGGAAAAAAGATGAAAAATTTATCTTCCTAACCTTATACTTTCCCTGTTCTTTATATAACTCGTCATTAAAAACTGCAACATTTGTATTAATTGATAAATCATCATTAATTTCAAATTTAATATTGTGTTCTTGTATTTCAGTGTCATTCGTAATAAACTTTACTTCAAAAAGCGAAACAGTTATTTTATTATCTCTTAAATCAAATTCTAAAGTAATGTTTAAGTCATAATTATCAAACGCATTATGAATGCTTATCTCAGGAAAATGATTGTATTTGGTTAATTCTGATTTATTGAATGTAAAACCAACTTTTAATTTATTACTTTGTTTTTTATCCTTAATGATGTCAAGATAATCACGTACTTTAAATAATTTGCCATCAATATTTAAAGCATTGTCTTTATTAATCGTTTCTAATGACTGTTTTAAAAATAGTAATAATTGAATAAAAGACGACTTTCCTGAACTATTTGTACCAGACAAAATAGTCAATGGCCGCATCTCATAATTTACTAGTGAACCGATTGACTTAAAATTAAATATTGATAGTTTCATTTATATTCTTCTTCTAATTTTTGAATTAATAATTCTGCGGTTTCTTTGGGCAAAACATTTTTTATTACTCCAAAGATATTACTTAAAAATTTCTTTTGTTCCTTTTTCAACTTAGAAAGTTTATCAACTCTAAAGACTGGCTTCGTTTCAACATTGGGAACAAAATCAGTCGCAATATCAAATGAAGTATTTGAAGATGCTCGTTCTAATATTTTATTGATTGGTGTATGTGTGACTCCGTTTTTATTTTTAATGGTTTCAAGTTTTGAACTTGCTTTAATTGCTTCTCCTTTCTTCTTTTCAAGAGTTTCCAAGAATGCTTTTTTCTCTTTAATGTCAACAAAACCTTCTTTCTCCTTTTGCTTATATTGAGTTATCGTTTCGTTGTAGCTATTAATGGTTTTTACAGCACTATTTACTTCTGATGCTGTGTAGCAAAGTTTATGAATTGTTGTGTGAAAGAAAGTTTTTAACTTGTTTTCAAATTCATAATAAGTGTTTGTCTCAGAAAAGTTATCTCGCCTTGCATTAGGAATTAAATCTTTGTGCAAACCATATACTTCACCAAAAAAGTAAAATTGAAATCTCCTGTCTCTTTGCAATTTGGTTAAAGTGTCTTCATTACCAATTTGAATATTGGATTTGCGTAATCTAAAACCTCTTGAATAATTTATTTGATTAAGTGATTGATTCTTCTCAGTTATTCCATACCAACCCAAAAACAATTTGATATTTTCGCTGTCGTATTCTTTGAAAAATAAAACATCTATAACTTCTCCAATTTTTTTGCGGTTGCTTTGGTCAGTTCCTTCATAAATGTATGAGTTGTAGCCTTTGAAAAGCTGGTCAGTATTTATGAATGTCTTGTATTCGTCAATAGTTATTTCTTCCTTTTCGAGTTCATCATAAATCTTACGAGCATACACAAAAGAATTACTGAACGGTACTGGTGCAACCATTGACAGATAATTTCTGATTTCCTTTACATCCAACAAATCTTTATTAGTTACGCCAATAAGAGAGACTTTAAAATAGTGTAATTCAGCTTTTTCTTTTACTTTAATAAGTGTTGTTACTTCATCAATTACTGCTGAGGCTTCTTCTTTTTGACTTCTGTTGTTGATTATGCTTTTCAATTTTGTTGCATCCCAAGTCATTATTGATTTAACCGCTTCTCCTTTAAATGAAGTTTCAAAAACCAGCTTATTACAGTAGCCTAAACCGCCTAATCTTCCAATGCCTCTGAAGCCTTTATCTACACCTCTTTGTTTAGTTGATTGAGCAATATTTTTTAAGATTTCTACAACCTTGTTTTCTTCAATACCTGTTGCATCATCTTCTACGGAAATTATTTTTTTGTCTGCATCAATTGAAATGTGAATTTCTCCTTCATTAACTAATCCTTGTTGTCTTGCCTTATCTATTTGATCGGCAGCATTTTGAATATACTCTCGATAAATAAACCTTGAATCATCATACATTCCAATTGTAAGTGATTCAATAACATCTTTACCAATAATTGTTTTATTGAATTTATCCATTTTTATACTGTTTGTAAAGTGGTCTTGGAAACTTAATATTCAATAATGACCTGAATATAGGATTTTGTAAAATATATTCACCTTGCTTCAATCTTGTTAACATTGATTTGTAAACTGGGGGTACGAATTTATAATCCGGTTTTGAAATTTCTATTGCATTCGTTCTTCCATATGCGTGAGTTGCACAATTCCCTTTAACACGGTCGTGTATATCACTTTTGAATTGCTCTGCTGCAAACAAAATAATTCCCAAAGAGCGTCCTCTTTCTGTTATGTCCAACAATTGTCTTAAAATCGGTGAATTTTTTGGCACATCCTTACTTCCGTATTTGTTCAGCTCGTCAATAAATATTACAATTTTAGAAGGAATTTCAGCTTCTTCTCTGTCTGTAATTTGTCCAAGTTTTAAATCGTATATTGCTCTCATAACATCACCAAACACAAAGCCTTGTGCTTCTTCATCAAGTTTGGCAATGTCAATAACGTGAATATCGTTTTTCTTAATTTGCTTTATAGATTCATGTAAACGAACTTCTGTTCCATCGTTTTTAAGCGAGTTTGAGAAGAATAAATTTCGCTCTAAAGCTTTTCTAAAAAGGCGATAAAATTTTCTCCAACTCAAGACCGAAATAGTTTTGTCTTTTCCTGTATCTCCTTTTTCTTGGTGCTTTTTTATTTCTTCTTTTAGATCTTCCCAATTCGTAATTCCATTGAAATGCCCCTCACCTGAGGTTATGTAATTTACAATTGATTCCATTGATTGTGTTGGGTCATCAATGTTTGAAAAAAGCAAATCTAAACTCTCTTTATCTTCTTCAAATAGATATTTGTATTGAAATGCCTTTTTGAGTTTCTTCTGACTTTCAACATCCTTTACATCAGCGTATGTGGTGGATTTAGTATCTTTAGAAAATGGATAGAAATATTTTACATTTTTAAAAGGGGTGGTTTCAATTTCTAAATCTTTATAAATTTTTTTGTCCTCTTTTGTTAGTTCATCATTACTTTCATCAATAGCTAATAAATCCCTGCCTTTTACATTAAGCAAAACGAAAGCAACGCTTTCATTCGGGTCATTTTTAATGTATTGTTCTTGTATAGCTTTTAATAAGAACATAGCATACGAAGTTTTTGAAGCTAATCCTGAAATTCCTGAAATATTTAGATGTGCTCCTTCGGGGCCAATTAAAAAATGTGAATTGAAATGAACAGGAACTGTTATTTTATCTTCGTCCTCATACATTTCGATTACACCACAAGGCAAAGGATTTTTAATTCCTTTTAAGCCTAAAGCCATTTTTACATCTTCTTCATTAGCGAGCGAAACTGTATATCCGTCTAATACTGGGGTATAAATATTTTCAGAATTGGCTACAACTTTAGCTTTTACATAGTTCATTCCTATTCTCTGTGTGTAGCTTTTTGATTCAACTTCTCCAAAATCGCTAGAAATGTATCCTGCTAAAAAACTTGCTGCATCAGTTAAATGGGATATTTCTTCCACAACACCAAAGGTTACAGAGTTTTTTATATGTTCTACTTTTACAACATCAAATGGTTTTATAATTAGGTGTTTGTCTGTCCAAAAGAAAAATTCATCTACTGTTGTAGGAACTTTTTCAGTGGCAATAATTTTTCCTATTTTTTTCATTAAAATAAATTTAAAAAATTGATGTCGCTTAAATACTTGCTTTTTATGAAACTCTCTGTTAAGTGTATGGGATAAAGGTGGTTCGCCCATCTTGCATCTTTACCGTAACATACTGGATTTCTTTCGTTGATGATGTTTGCTGTTATCAAATCAATTTCTTGACTGTCTAATCCGTTTTCAATTTCTTCGTCAGTGATTAATATTTTTTCAATTTTAACCACACCTGAAAATGGGCTAAATGTGTGTTCGGATTTTCGAATTCTAACATACCAAACTGCAAAAAACACATTCCCAACTCTTTCGCTTTTGTATTTATATGCAGGCGTTCTGTGATAAATTGGCAAAATAGCAATTTTATCAGCGTTGCTCTTGTTATTTTTATCCCTACATAATTCTGGGTCAAACATTTTTGATACACCAATAACACATTTGTAATGACTTTTAAACTTAGAAAGTTCTTTAAAGTTTGAACTTCTTGCTGGTGCATACTGTAATGAACCGTCTTTTATTAAATATCGGTCTGGGTTTATTAAATTCTTTGTACTTAGATGTGCAACAATTTTCTTTTCAGTATCTATCATTTCATCTTGAATTGTTGCAATTCCTAATTGTTCGTATTTGAGACCACCTTCTTGCTTTTTTGAATCGTAGGAAAGAATTTTTGAAAAACTTACCTGTGTTTTTTCAATTCGTTTTGTTTTGTTGATTTTGCCAGCCAAAGCATTAAAAAACAAGGTGGCATCGCCACCATTTGGGTTTGCTCCTTTTGGCAAAGACAAAACAAGGCTGTGTTGAAATTCAGCACATTTGAATTGGCTTGGGTTATTCCTTTCACAGCATGCAACACCAATCTGCCCTGCAATAATTGGATAAACATTTCTGTTTATTTCAATGTCGTCAACTTTGTAAGTTCTTCTTGAACCATCTAAGAAAAAATGAAATAGTGGGTCATGGTTTATTATTTTGTCAGCAAGTGTTTTTAAACTTTTAGAGGTGTTGAGGTTCGTGTCGGTTTCGCCAAATTCTTTTAATACTACCGATATTTCCTTTTCTTTCGAGTCAAAGTCAAGCGTCGGAACTCTGATTTCATCGTCAGCACAGTAGCGAAAAGATGTATAACACTTTCCATTTGTCTCATTTGCAACTATGTCTAATACCTTATCCACTTAAATGTTTGAAATTAAGTTTCAAATATATGAATTAGAACCCGAAGTACCCTATTTGTATTATTAATAAAGCATATTTCAGTAGATTAAAAGGCTTCCGAAGGATGAGCAAAATAAATTATGCCAGACAAGGGCTGCACAGTAGAGCCAGAGTTAGGGACAATGATAAACTTTCTGAATTTAAAATGAGTGAATGTCTGAGGAATAAAAATAGGTAAATATGCACGGGCTAATCCAGTTGAATAAGTTCGCAACTTTTGGTTTCATTAGAACAATTTCAAGCTCATTTAATTTGTAAAACCCCAAATTCAATAAAAATCCCGGCATAATTAAAATGAACTTTTGAGGCGGATGGTTTTATTTTTACCTATTTAAGCAGTTATGCAACGGTAACCCCTGTTAGTTGCTGAAAAATCAAGTTTCCCCTTTTTTTCCCCTATCATGATTTTTTTACCGCAAGAATTCAACAGTAACAAGGGCTAAAGCGGTTCGGTTCGAGTCCAAGAGAAGGAGCTTACAAAAAAAAGGGTTGCAGAAATGCAGCCCTTTTTTTTATGTTTTATCTCTGCATTTTATATTCTTCGACTTCCAATATTTATTTTTATTCCACTTCTCCATAATATTCCATACTGATAAGACATATTAACATCGACTACAACATCAAAGAAAAAAGGAGTTGAATAAAAACATTGTGGATTGGCAACTACATTAATATGACGTTCTGAATATTTTACATCATTAAGTGTTTGACCAGATAGTTGTATTGATAAAAATAAAAAAATGGCAATCAATATATGCTTCATAATTTCTGGTTTTTTCAATATTTACTATTTAAATTCCTCATTAAAAAACAGTTTTAAATCTTCTATTTTATCTTCCACATATTTATGATATTCATAATTACTCATATCCATCTTAAATGCTTGAGAACAATACTTATCGTCCCTTAAATGCTTATTTTTATAGGCAAAAATTCCCCTGTAAATGTTTTTATCCAGGAGAAATAAACTTTCTTCCCCTATTCCATATTCTTTTATATGGTAAGATTTGGAAATAATGCCACAATCTTCACAGCAGCCTGCAGCATAGCCATCAAGATCATAAATCAATATTTTATCCCCTATATTAATATCAAAATAGGCATGAACTACATCCATCACTTCAATTACATATTCTGTTTTAAAAAAAAGGCAACGTTCATCATTAGGCTTACGTTTATTTATCACCCTTCCAAGTATCACCCCATCTGATGTAATTGCATTGGTTAAAACAGAATAGTCCAGGGAAAGATATTTGAAATTAACGTCTCGGGCTAATTTTTCCATCCAAACTGAGTCAACATAGCCCTGAATAAACGGCATAAAGTTGTAATCCCAGGATTTATAAGTTGATGATCCGGTTTGATGCCTTATTTTATGAAATTTATCAGAATAACGTTTCATTTCCATGCTGTCTTCCTTAGTTATTACAGGAAAAGCCGTATCTGAAAAATAATTGTAATAATTGCAGTCAAAATAATTGTTGTTATTTGTGGTATCCATCTTCCATTCAGCAGCAGGATAATCACTCGCAGAAACAAAACCTTTACCATTTGGTATCCAGTTTTGTCCAATTCCATGTGTAATAAATAGAAAAAAAAGTAAAAAAGTAAATCTATTTTTCATCCGTATATAATTTATTTTTTAATGGTAAAATGGAATTTGACTCACACAATATTTATGCTTGGTATGGTATGATTGTTTATGGCTATTTCATATGTATATAATTTGTTTTTTAACTGTCATTTGGTGTTATATTCATTAGTGTTTGCGCACGTTTGGTGCAATGTATATAATTCGTTTTTAAAGGTCATCCCGATTTATCGGGACGCCATATCTTCATGCGTGTTTGCGCACGTTCTGTGCATGGCTATTTCATAAAATTATTCTATGGCTTTTAACTTGTTTTTATTTTAACTTTTCTTCTGGTTTTTTTATTTTTTCATCTAGTTCAATTAAATATAAAGTTAGCTTTTCAATTTAATAAGAGTTTGGGCACCATTTCACCGAGCTCTATACCATTTTCAGAAACTTCATTTGCGGAAGGAATGCCAGGTAAATGTTTTTTCTTTTCAATATGTTCCTTAACTTCCTCTAATTTCACCAGATTATAATCCTTTTCAAAAACATAATCACACCAACCTACTTTTGAATCCTTATTTTACTGCAAACTGAAATGTTCTTTTCAAACTCAATTGCCAGAATATTGATTGGTGTAAAATTAGAAAAAGCAGTCAGAAAGGTAAAAAATATTACACATAATTCGAACTTTTTAAACTCAAAGGGCCACAAAAAGCCTTTGTCTGCTATGTTTTTAGAATAAATAAAAAAACTATTACGCTAAAGTATTTGTGCAAAACAAATTTTAAGTATTGGTAATCAAGGTTTAATACTTGCAGTGAAAAATAAAAGAATAAATTATTTTAAATAATCTACCAAAACAGTAACATTTATTGGACTTTTGCAGTAAAAACATTGATTAAATAATGAATTGAAATATTTAAATAAAAATATAAGGTAATAATATACTTTTTTCCATTTGAGAAATTTAGTTTCATATATTTGTCTTGAATCTGAAAAAAGGATTATTCGATTGTTATCCACATGCTATTTTTACACCCCCAAAATATACCTTTATGAAGAAAATTTTTACTTTTTTTTCGGCACTACTTCTTTCAAATTTCTTAATTGCACAAAATGACGCTGCTTTAGCAGCACCAAACGGTACTTTTTTGGCTCCCGTAAGCGGATGTTCTTTAACTTCAACTGAAAATGTTACGGTTAGGATTTTTAATTTCGGCCCTGGTGCAATTACTACTGGATTTGATGTTTCCTATTCCATAAATGGAGGACCTTCAGTAATAGAAACCGTTTCAGCCCCAATAAACATCCCTGCAAACACTTCATTTACCTATACTTTTTTATCGCAGGCGAATTTATCTATACAGGGAACCTACACCCTGGATGCATCCGTTATTTTGGCTGGTGACCCAACTCCTGGAAACAACACTTATTCAGGATATGTTGTTAATTCATTAGAACCATCTAATGGAGGTACGGTTTCAGGCCCTGCATCGGTGTGTATTAGTGGAAATAGCGGCTTTCTAACCCTTGGTGGAAACAACGGAAACATTCTTCGTTGGGAGTATTCAACAGATGGGGGCGGAACCTGGGTGAATATTTCAAATACTTCCACAATTCAAAATTATAACAATTTAACTGTTCCAACTATGTATAGAGCTGTGGTTCAAAATGGTTCTTGTGCTTCAGCCAATTCTTTGCCATTAAGCATTGGAATTGATCCCGTTACTATTCCGGGAAACACCGCGGGTGCAACAACTGTTTGTAGTGGAACAAATTCAGGAAATGTTACTTTGAGTGGCAATACAGGAACGATAACCAATTGGGAGTTTTCAATAGACGGAGGAATAAGCTGGAGTATTATTGCCAATACAACTGCTACTTTGTCCTATTTAAATATTACTCAAACTACAAGATATAGAGCAGTTGTAAAAAGCGGGGCTTGTTCTGCTTCAAATTCGTCAATTACTATAATTACTGTAAACCCTCCAACAATAGGTGGAAATCTATCACCTTTGTCAACAACCGTATGTAGCGGTGCAAATAGCGGAACACTTACCTTAAGTGGACAATCCGGAAGCATTATACGCTGGGAAGTTTCAACAAACTCTGGAAGTACCTGGACTAACATTACCAATACCACAACAACCCTAAACTACTTAAATTTAACTCAGACTAGCTTATATCGCGTTAGAATTCAAAGCACAGGTTGTCCTGCATTATATTCCGATACTGCCACTGTAACAGTAAATCCTCCAACCGTTGCAGGCACCCTTTCAGCTGCAGCCACTGTTTGCAGTGGAACCAATAGCGGAACTTTAACCCTTGCTGGCTCTAGTGGAAGCATAATAAGATGGGAATTTTCTATTAATGGAGGTGGATCCTGGACAAATATTGCAAATACCACAAATACTCAAAACTACACAAATCTAATCACAACAACACGGTACAGAGTAAGAGTTCAGAATGGCATTTGTACTGCCCTGAATTCAAATGCAATTGACATTACTGTTAATCCTCTTAGTGTTGGTGGAACAATTTCTGGAACAACAACAGTATGCGGCAATACAAACAGCGGCACTTTAACACTTAGCGGAAATACCGGCAGTGTTCAACGCTGGGAATCTTCTATAAATAATGGTACAACCTGGGATATTATAGTCAATACCACTACTACTCAAAATTATTCAAATCTTCCAACAACAACTTGGTATAGAGCTAATTTGATGAATGGAGTATGTGCTGCAGCATATTCTGACACTGCAATAATTACTTTTGCTCCGGCAACTGACCCAGGAATTCTTTCAGCAGATGCGACAGTTTGCAGCGGAACTAATACAGGAACTTTAACTTTATCAGGCTATTCCGGCACTATTATCAGATGGGAATTTTCTATTAATGGAGGTGGATCCTGGTCAAATATTGCCAACACTACCGACAGCCATGTATATAACAATCTTACAACCACAACAAGTTTTAGGGCTCTGGTACAAAATGGAAGTTGTCCTGTTTTATACTCAAACTTTATTGTAATTTCTGTTAATCCCGTAACCATTGGGGGTACAGTTTCAGGTGCCACCACTGTTTGTAGCGGAAACAATAGCGGAACACTTTCTTTAAGCGGGCATACAGGAACAATTATAGAATGGGAATTTTCTATAGATGCTGGAACAATTTGGTCTTCAATTGCAAATACCAGCAATTCACAAGCCTTTGTAAATTTAACAACTACTACTATTTACAGAGCAGTTATTCAAAGTGGAGTTTGCCTTGCTGAGCGCTCAACTGAAGAAACAATTACTGTTGATCCTATTACTGATGGAGGAAGTGTTTCTGGTGCAACTACTGTATGTTCTGGCGCAAACAGTGGAAATGTTAGCCTTGTTGGCAATATTGGCAATGTATTGAATTGGGAATTTTCAACTGATAATGGAAATTCCTGGATTAATATTTCAAATAATACTACTACACAGAATTACAATAATATTACAACGCCAACTATGTATAGAGTCCTTGTTCAAAGTGGTCTTTGTAGTTCTGCCTACTCAAGCACGGCACTTGTTAATGTTAACCAACCCTCTGCAGGTGGTACTATTTATGGAGCAACAACAGTATGTAGTGGCTCAAACAATGGAACATTATCCTTAATTGGAATTTCAGGAAATATTATTGGCTGGGAAGAATCTACGGATAATGGAGTATCCTGGGTAGCAATAGCCAATACAACATCCACTCACAATTATAACAATCTTTTAATTCCAACTCATTTTAGGGCAATTGTACAAAGTGGAATTTGTTCTCCGGAATTTTCATCAATTGCAATAATTAACGTTGATGTAAACTCTGTTGGAGGTTTAGTATCTGGAAATGCAACTGTTTGCGCAGGTTCTAATAACGGCACTGTTACTTTAAGTGGTGAAACAGGCAATGTAATTGGATGGGAATTTTCAACGGATGGAGGCATTAGTTGGATTCTCCTTTCTAATACTACTTCTTCTCAAGATTATTTCAACATATCAGTTACAACCATGTACAGAGCTTTGGTTAAAAATGGAGTTTGTAACGCTGTAAACTCTATGGAAGCAACCATTACTGTTGACCCTGCTACAAACGCAGGTATTTTAACAGGGAATACTTTTGCATGTAGCAATAATAACAATGGAACAATTATCCTTTCAAATTATGTTGGAGATATATTAGATTGGGAAGAGTCAAACAATGGTTTAACTTGGTTTCCTACAGGAAACACGGCTGATTCCTATACTTATAATAATCTTTTTATTACAACCTACTTTAGAGTACTTGTACAAAGTGGAAGTTGCGCTGTTAATTATTCATCAACAGTTATTGTTACTGTTGATGCAGCCTCTGTAGGGGGAACTGTTTCAGGAAGTACAGTAGTTTGTGCAGGTACAAATAATGGTACGGTAACTTTGAGTGGAGAAACGGGAAACATTGTTTCATGGGAATTTTCTAATGATGGAGGAAATAGTTGGATAAGTCTTTCAAATACCTCTTCTTCCCAAAATTACTCCAATTTAACTATAACAACCAGTTACAGGGCCTTGGTTAAAAATGGAGTTTGTGGCTCGGTAACTTCATCAGAGGCAACAATAACCGTAGATCAGTTATCAAATGCAGGTGTTTTAAGCTCAAATGCTGTTGTATGCAGTAACAGCAATAGCGGTACAATAACCCTTAGTGGATATGTTGGAGAAATTATTGATTGGTTAGAGTCCAATAGCGGAATTTCCTGGTTTCCTTCTGGGAATACATCAAATACTCAGAATTACAACAATTTATTAATTACAACATATTACAAGGCAATTGTTATGAATGGTTTATGTGAAGCAGATACTTCTAATGCTGTTATTATAACTGTTAATCCTGTTTCTGTTGGGGGAAATTTAACAGGATCAAACACTGTGTGCCCTGGAGACAATAATGGAACATTATACCTGGCAGGTCAAACAGGCAATATAGTGGGATGGGAGATTTCCAATGATAATGGAAACAACTGGATGCCTATTAGTAACCAAACAGACTCTTTAGTATATAATAACATCATTCAAACTACTTTATACAGGGTTATGGTTAAAAGTGGAATATGTAATGCTGTTTATTCAAATACAGTAGTGATTTCTGTAAGCCCTAAAAGTATTGCAGGAAATATTTCTGGAATTACTGCTATTTGTGCTCAGGAAGAGGGGAGTTTAACACTAAATGGCTATACAGGATCAATAATAGATTGGGAATCATCAATTGATGGAGGATTAACATGGTCATCCCTTGGAAACACCCTGCCTTCATATACTTATTCTTTACAAAGCTCTGCCCGCTTTAGGGTAATTGTAATTAGCGGGTCCTGTCCTGCTGACACTTCACTTGTTGCACAGGTAAATGTTTTTGCCAAGCCAGAGGCTTCATTTATAGCTGAGGATGTTTGTTTTGGAAATTCTGTTTCATTTCAAAATACTTCAACAATAACCAGTGGATCAATACAATTAAATATGTGGGATTTTGGAAATGGGCTTGCCACTATTACAAGAAACCCTTCACATGATTATTTGGCTTATGGAGAATATGTGGTATTATTAAAAACAATTTCCAATAACAATTGTATCGATACTGTTTCTGCAACTGTTAGAGTATTCGAGCTTCCTTCTGCAAAAATCACAAATTCTGCAACAAATGAATTTTGCATGGGCAGCAATGTAGAGTTATCAGTTGATAATGTTATAGGCCTAACATACCAGTGGAGCAATGGAAGCATGCTTTCATCCACTACAATTGATTCCTCTGGAACCTATTCCGTAACAGTAACAAATGTTAACAACTCATGTAGTTCTAAAGATTCCATAAAGATAACAGCACATACATTACCTATTGCTTTTGCTGGTAATGATACTTCTGTGGCTCCTGGTAGAAGCATAAAGTTACAGGCAACAGGAGGATTAACATATTTATGGACACCATCTTCCAGTTTAGATTTTCCAGGAAGTGCCGATCCCATTGCATCACCAATTTCTACAACAATTTATACAGTTAAGGTAACGGATATTAGGGGCTGTAGCAGTGTTGATTCCCTTATGATAGAAGTAAAGGGTAAAGCAGATTTTATGGTTTTTAATTTAATAACCCCAAATGGTGATGGTTTTAACGATACCTGGTTTATTGAAAAAATAGAATTGTTTCCGGAAAATGAAGTCGTTGTTTTTAATAGAAACGGTCAAACTGTTTTCTCAGCCAATTCTTATGACAATTCCTGGAATGGGACATACAATGGAACTGCACTTCCGGATGGAACATACTACTACATTTTGAAATTCACAAATACAAGAGATATTCAAAAAGGATCGGTGAACATTTTAAGAAATCAGAAATAAGTCAACCGAAAAAAACTTAAAGAGATGAAAATGAAAAAACACATACTAACATTAGTTCTGGGCCTGATCATTGCAAATGCTTTATTGGCTCAACAGTTGCCCCTATACAATCAGTATTATATCAATCCTTTTTTATATAATCCATCCATGGCTGGTGCAACAGAGGGAATAAATGCAAACCTTTTGCATAAGTCTCAATGGAGAAGCATACCAGGTGCCCCAGAAACCAGTGTATTAACATTAGATGGACCTGTAAATGGAACAAACACTGGATTAGGTGCAACATTCATTAATGATGCAAGCGGAATCTTTCAACGCCAGGGAGCATATGGGGCATATTCTTACAGAATAAAACTCAATGATGAACACACTGTTGTAGCAGGACTATCTGTAGGGGTTTTAAACACAAGGGTGGATTTTAACAGAGTCTCTGCAAAGGATGCAAATGATCCATTTTTAATGCATGGTGGATTTTCAAATGCTACGGTTGATGCAAGTATGGGAGCAACTTATTTATGGAAAGAACTCCAAGTTGGAATTGCTGCACCACATATTATTGGCCAAAGATTTCAATTTCGGAGCAATGAATCAAATTCTACTTTAAAACCAGACAGAAATTTTCTGCTAACAGCTAAATATGTTTTTACTGTGAAGGAAGACAAGGGCATGACTGCTTATCCCGTTATAATGCTTAGAGCTGCAAATGGAGTCCCAATTCAATATGATATTAATGCGGTTTTTGATTGGGAAAATATTGGGTGGGCTGCCATAAGCTATAGAAGCAATTATGCAGTAGGAATGAACATAGGTATTAAAATTAATGAAACAATACGAGTAGGTTATGCATACGAAATACCAGTTAATGCCGTAGGAAACCATATGGGAGGATCAAATGAATTATTACTTGGTTATAGGTTTAACAATTTTCATTCAAAAACAGATGACCTTGTTTCACAACCTCAGGATAGCCAATATGATTTAATGGTTGACAGTATGATGTACTCATTAAAGAAAAGTGATGATTTTCAAAAAGCAGAAATAATTCGGTTAAATGATGAGATCGAGAAACTTAAAGAAGCAAAAACTAGCGAAACTAAAACTCCTGAAAAAACAAACACGAAAGACACTAAATTTGGAAAATCAAGTGACTACAAGGATGAAACAGGAAACAAAATAACTCCTGGAAATTATATAATCATAGGTTCATTTAGTAAAAAAGAGAATGCGTTAAAGGCCCTTAAGGAAGCCCAAGACATGGGTTACCAAGATAGTAAAACTGTTTTTAATGATGTGAATAAATTTCATTACGTATTTGTAATGAAATCAGATGATCCAGCCGAAACCAAAGCAGGTTTAATAAAAGTTAGATCGCAAGTTCCTGATTCCTGGATCTTTGTTTTGGAATAAAAAAGAATTAAGAAGAGCAGGCGTATTAAAACTTTGTTTTTGCTGATTTTAAATCTGTTTCAGAATTTAAGTTAAGCCTTTTTTAAAAACTCAGTTTTTAGAACTACCACCATTTTGCTTACACGGGATTCTATTTCTTTATCCTCACCGGTAAGTTTAATGTTTTTTACCATTGTTCCTCTTTTCAAGGTAGTTGATGTCCCTTTTAATTTTAAATCCTTAATTAACGTTACAGAATCCCCTTAATTTAGAATATTTCCATTGGCATCTTTAACTTCCATATTACTTGGTATTAATTACAAAGCTAGTGTTTTAAAATATACAATTACAAAATCTACACTTCTTGTTGTCTATAATTTTATCTTAGGATTAAGGCAACAATAGCAAATGAACATTCATTCCATTCGTAAAAAGGCAAAGTCTTGTTAGT
>JACCXN010000092.1 GCA_013696965.1 Bacteroidota bacterium
GATAATTTATGACATTTACGGTAAGGTAATAAAGGAAAAAGCAGTAACAGGCAATAATATTGTTATTGATCTTTCCGATTTGCCTTCCGGAGTTTATTATTGCATGTTAATTGATGGAAACAGAGTAATTGGAAGAGAAAAAATGTTAATTTCAAAATAAATGAAAAAATTTAGCTTGCTAATTTTAATGTTTTTAATTCTAAACAACCTGTGCTCAAAAGCACAGGTTGTTTATTTTAATAATCAATATGATTACGGGCAGCCATTTAACGGATATCCTACTGCAACATTTGAAAGTTTCCAGTCAGTAATTTCTACTATAGACAAAGGATACCTGGCTGTTGGTTTTAGCTCTTTATTCATTGAAGTTAATGGATCTTTTGATTATATAGGCCCTAAGTTATATGTCAATAAAACAGATTCTCTTGGCCACACGATATGGGATAAAATATACAACATTGAAGACAGCATAGAGAATTTTGGAAATAGTGTGCTTGGATTAGAGGATGGGACGTTTGTAATTGCAGGTCAAAAAATTGACAAAGAAATATCAGGTACTAGAATTAACCGGGACTGTTATGTAATAAAAATTAATGCAGTGGGAGATACCCTCTGGACAAAAAAGTATGCTTTGGGACAAGGAGTTTCAAGTAATCCTGATTTTGAATCATTTAGGAAAATAATTAAAACAAATGATAACGGTTTTGTAGTGATGGGTTATTCTTCTCATTTTCTTGGTAATAAATGGAAAACATACCTTATTAAAATTGACAGTATCGGAAATAAGGAATGGGAAAAAATTTATAATTCCAGATCTGAGAATGAATGTGCATGGAATATGATTGAAATTGGCGATGGATATTTAATGACTGGTTTTACCGACAACACTTCCGATAACATAAGAAGATGGTATATTCTAAAAATAGACAGTATTGGCAATGTAATCTGGGAAAAAATTTATGGAGGAAATCATTATAATGTAGCTGGTGGCATTACATCAACCAAAGATGGTTGTTACATAATTTCGGGAGGCCATTATATTTCTTCTACAAATAATCAAGGTTGGTTAGTGAAAATTGATCAGGAAGGAACCATGCTTTGGGAGAAAAAGTTTGGTGGATTTTATGAAGATGAATTAAACAGTCCTGTTGAAATGGAAGATGGCTGTATTGTTGTAGTTGGTTCTAGTAAGAGTTTTGGCACACAGTTAAATAATTCTGATGGATGGATAATTAAAACCGATCCCAATGGAAACCTTTTATGGGAAAGGGTTTATGGATTAGATAACGGTTATTCGGATTATTTATATGACATAAAGTCTACAGATGATGGAGGTTTTATTGCCTGCGGCCAAACTAGGAATAACCTGGATAGTACTTACCAAAACGCTTGGTTAATAAAGGCCGATTGTTTTGGATGCGACAGCCTTTTGTGTTATTATGAAGATACCATTTGTTATTATTACGATTGCAGCCAATATCCCATAGATGCTTTTTTTACTTCAAGTGCCGATACTATAGACCTTGCTTTTGAGAGCAGCATTGTTTTTTCTAATAATTCCTCAAATACCACAGCAAGGCATTGGGATTTCGGGGATGGTACAAAAGCCTATACAAACAGCACAAAAACGCATACCTATACGCAGGAGGGTACCTATATAGTATCATTAAAAGTACATCATGCTGTCTGTTACGAAACATTCAGCAAGGAAATAACAGTAATGAACTCAACAGGTTTAAATGGGTTAAAAGTTGATGGTTTTAAATTTAAAATTGTTCCTAATCCTGCTTCAAGTTATGCTACAGTTAAAATTGAAGGAGAAATTAAGGAAAATAGCAAATTGTTAGTTTATAATATTCATGGGAAAGTAGTAAAAGAGAATATTGTATCATCCCAAAATAGCATTATTGATTTGTCAGAAACTGCTCCTGGAATTTATTACTGTGTATTATTTAATGGTCAAGCAATTCTGTGCAGGGAGAAATTAGTAGTAGTAAGGTGATATTGAGGTGTTTCAGGATTAAGAAACAGTAAAATTATCTAGCACAAAAAGCAGGAATTTGGGAGGGAGAAAATAGCTCTTTGACTTTTGCCAAAGTGTGGTGGCTAGTGTGTTTGAGGCAAAAGGCAATGTGCTATTTTGTGGGCTTGGGATTTCATTTTTTTAGTGCGTGGGGGAAAGAAAACAAAGCACGAAGCGATGGCCTGCTCCAGGTGTTGTAAGTTTGCAGAAAAGTTGCTCAATGAAAAAAGCTGACTGTCCCGTCTGTCGCACCGCCCCGCAATGCTTACGGCTAACGTTTTTTGCATATAAGCAGGTGGCGATTGCAGCACCGAACCAAAAACCGTGAGCAGCAAAGTTAATAGAAATTCCAGGCTTTGCAATAGAGCACCAAGACCGCCACTTGCTTATATGCAAT